>JBIIJF010000083.1:0-4325 GCA_044234015.1 Candidatus Babeliales bacterium | reverse complement strand
CACAATGGGACAAGATAAAAGAGGCTATTCAAGCACACCCTGATGCAATAATTATTACGCAGACTTTTTTTTATGCCGATGGTCCATGGAACACAACACAACGCCAGTGGCTGAATAAACTAAAACCATTTTCTGATCGAATCTGCGCTGTTTCTCTCGGCCACCCTGAAGAGCAAGCGATATTCACTGATGCACAGATCATCCCCCTTGGCTCTTTTCATGAGCCGCTCCTTAAAAATCTTGCACAGCGCCTTGCAAGACCAGTCGAGCAAGGGATTGATGTTTTTATCAATGAGCTTGAAAAACATCTTACAAATAAGCGCTTTGGCCTGCTCTGTAATAAAAGTAGCCTTACAAGTGAAAATCAATTTTTGCCAGACCTACTGTTTGCGTGGAGCAAAGATACTAATAAAAAAAGCTCACTCACCAGGCTTTTTAGTCCCGAACACGGGCTCCTTGGAACACATGCCGCCTACGATCTTGTACCATCAGAACAAACAAGCCAATGGGGCTGTCCCGTAGAATCACTACACGGAGCACGCAAAAAACCATCACCTGCCATGCTGAAAGACATTGATGTAATGCTTATTGACCTACCTGATGTTGGGATGCGCTGCTTTACCTATCTTTCCACGCTTGACCTGACCATTGAGGCTTGCGCAGAGCAAAGCATTCCGGTCATTCTGCTTGATAAAATTAACCCCCTGGCAGACTGGGGAGCCGCAGGACCAGGGCTGGACGAAGCAAGTAAATCTTTTATTGGCCGTGTGCAAACGCAATTTATGCATGGCACTACCATTGGCGAGATCGCACATCAGTGCGCAAAAAAGTATGGTTGCAATTTGATCGTCATCAACAACAAGCCATACGAACATCAAACACGCTGCTGGCTCTATGCACCACCATCGCCCAACCTCATGAGTATTGATCACATGCGTAGCTACCCGTGCAGCCTCTTGTTTGAAGGCACCAATTATTCTGAGGGGCGCGGCACCAAATACCCCTTTTTACAAATTGGCGCACCATGGGTTGACGGCAAAACGCTTGCGGCAGAGCTCAACACCCTTGCCCTTCCTGGCGTCTATTTTGAGCCAATAACATTTGCGCCAAAAAGCATGCCAGGCATCGCTGAAAAGCCAAAGCATGCAAACAATACGTGCAACGGGGTCTTTATTCACCTACTCAACACGGCGACGGCGCAGCCAACAAAAATCGCCCAAGCACTCATCACCACCTGCTTCCGCTTGTACCAAAAACATTCCAAACTCATCACAAGCAGAGATGGCATAAAGATGCGATACACGGTCGATTTACTTTGGGGTAATGACAACTGTAGTCGTGGGCTGCTGCAACCTATCCCACCACCAATGGATACTTGCCAAGCTTTTCATTAAGAACAGCCCTAAGGCTCTTCTCTTTACCAGGATGTATCACATCAACATCAATACCTTGAGACACGGCAAAATCAATCATGGTATCTGCGATAGTTTTAGAGGCATCCCACATTGCATACTTAAGTAAATCTGGATCATTTTTGAATCCATACCTCCAGCACGCCACGACTTTACAAAACTGCTCAGGTGGGGCGTCGTAAAAAAATCTATCTTTCTGGGGGAATAGGCATTTTTTTAACAGGGCACAAAACACCAAACTTGCCCGATGAAATTCGCCTTCGTCCCCAAAGGGCATAGAAAAAGGTGGTGGTGATGACTTCACTACTTCTTCTATTGGTAAAGACGCATCATTGAATGATTCAGAATGCCGCAATTGCCTATTCATCATGTTGAAGGGTTGCCGGGAGGCATATTCAGGCGATTCTTCAAACGGTATTCTAAATAATCGTTTATTGATTCGCGCAGTTTTAATAGCTGCAACAATTTCATCAACATTTTTGCCCTGGCTCGCATAGTACTCGTTTTCATCTTTAACATAACGGCACAAAAAAGCTTTTAGACTTGGGCGACGTGTTTTGTATTTTTCAAATTTTGGGTCATTCAACAAAATCCACTGAACGGCACTAAAAACTTTGCTCTCATTTTCTTCTAAATAGTGTGTTAACTCATCACCCCCGGTAAGCAATGCAGTTTTGAGGGTCGACCAAACCGAAGCGCTCAGCTTACGCCTGGCTTTTAACATTGGCCTATACTTTTTCCCCGATTTATCAATTGCAACAACAACTGATCGCTGAGCAGGGCGGATGGTGATGCAATCAGCTTCTCCCTGAGGCTTCTCCAAAATATTTCCAGCAAGCTTGCTCCTAAGGTTAGCCAGCATTTGCCCCTTAAGATCGCCTCCTTTTTGGCCAATAAATTTTACAAGCGAGTCTTTTGTTTCTCCGCGCTTGCTTGGAACAGGCTCCGTCAGATCAAACTTACGACCATGCTCCCATGCCGCAAGAATTGAATATATGTCACAATCATTAATTTGTTTATAAAATTCTACCGAGTCCTGCTCCATAATAGCATTTTTGAGTGCTGTGTAGCGTTCCGAGAGCGCGCTCTCATCTGCCGACTTACCCTCTTCCGCAGCACTCACAACTTGTTTGCTGGTCAATAATATTGTGACAAAAAAGATATTTAGTATTAAAAAAAACTGTTTTTCCTGGCCATGAAAAAACTCCAAATAGTCGTACTTAATATTTCTATACTCAAAGGCAAACTATGATTAGGGTGCAAGTCTCTCACTTTTTCTCACCCACCTGGCTGGCTCCTGCCGTTGATAATTTTTGAATCTCGCGATTAAATATGATTTTTATTGGTAACCACCCATCATATCCACTATACTCAATATAGTTGGCAATATTTCTATCCTCAAAACCATTGTCCATTGCCCATTCCCATGCTTTAACAACATCTAACCCCTTGCTACTGAGCAAGAAAGAAATATCCCTTGAAGATCCTGCTTGCAGAGATGAGTCTAAGTTCTCTTTAACCTCTTTGTATGCATCAATCGCCATTGCATCTTTTGCTGCCCATTCGGGATTATGATGAAGAATCTTAGCCCGCTCCTCTTTATTGTCTCCAGCAAATTTTAGGCTTTCTAGGATCTCATCATGCCTAATTTCATCATCTGATTTCCGCAGAATTTTAGCACGCAACCGAGCTGCAACCCCAACATGCTTATCGCTACGTAATGGATAATAATTATGGGATGGTTTTGTATCGTAAAAATCGTAGTTAAGGCAATTCGCTCTGACATATCCTCGAATATTCCGTGCAACAAAAACATCCTGGCAATATTCATTCATAGGATTTTGATAGACTTGATAACGCCAATTATTAAAATCCCCATCCACAAGCAAAATGCCATAACCCTCATTCATGTTACCTTGCCCCTCTACTGCGCTAGACATAGTAAGCGCGTGACAGGGTATCTCACTAAAATAAATACCTACGTTCTCTGCTTGCAGACGATTTTTGCGGGTCATTTCTGCAAAATCAGGACTCTCGCCAAGCTTCATCTGTTCAGGGTTCATCATACCATAAGAGGCCCAATAGTAATGAGTATTGCACCAATTAACAGGATCATCAAAGACTGGATCAGTCAGCTTAAAACAGTAGAAATTGTCTTGATGCCCACGAACAATTTTTACAAGTTGCCAATCATGCGTACTGCAGGCATCACAATAGTTTTCTATATCCTGAATATTGGCATCAAATCCACGATTACGAGACCCTACATTGAAAATGGTATTATCCTCACTACTACGACATGATGGAGATTTTCCCTTTACATCTGACCATTGGAAACCCTGACCAGGGAAATCGTATTTACCATTCACCACAATCCGAGGGATATTTCTTGTAACATAATCATATGGTAAAGATGATTGAAAAAAATCATTTGGCGAATAACATGGCTCAATTCCACCATGGCAACACTGAATAACTTTGCCCTGGTTACGCAAAAACAGCGCCAATGGCAAAGAGCCACAAAGAACCATATAATCTTTGTACAAGCAGCCATCATCAGGAAGAGTCTGAGTTGATCCTCTAACCTCAGTGGCACCATATTTTTTCTCAAGTTCTAGATGGAAACCATACCTATAAGTACAGCCAAAACTTTCGTGGTTACCACGCAAAATGTAAACATTATCCCAGTTTTTTAATTTAAGCTGCAGTAAAAAATAGACGATTTCTATGCCATAAACACCCCGATCTGTCATATCGCCAAGTATTACCAGGCTTACATTTGGAGCAAGGGTTAAATCGTTGTTCAATAAATTATTCTCAGCCAAATGAAGCAAGTTTCTCAAGAGACTATGCAGGCTGCCATGAAGATCTCCCATCATCACCACTTGATCACCTTTAGCCATATCTCTCTGC
>JBIIJF010000112.1:0-3272 GCA_044234015.1 Candidatus Babeliales bacterium | reverse complement strand
CACATGCCAGGACAAACTACTAAATAGTCACCCTTAACAAAATTTGGTGCCATGGTGTTATCTTCAACACATAGGGCAAACATCGCATCATTATCTTCAAAATCGCCCAATACAGGAACGTATTGATCACGGTAACCACCTGAAATTTGCATCAGTCGGTTGTTGTACTCTGACGGTTGTTGGGGAATTTGGCCAACAATAGGTACAATTTTTAGCTTTAATTCTAAGTTTTGAGCCAGATCAAGAACATCTTGGGAAACTTGCGTTGTGGTATCTATAGCCACAACAGCACCTTTTGAGTCTTCAAGAATCTGGTATGGGCTCAACTCGAATGCTGATGCTAGCTTTTTGAGAGCATCTTCATTCCAGCGGCGTGTGCCATTTTTTATGTGCGTTAAATAACTTTCTGAGAGACCGGTCTTTTCAGCCAATACTTTGGTTGTCCAGCGGCGCTCTCTTAATAGCTCTTTGACGCGCAGGCGAGTAGTAATCATAGTCGTCCTTCTGCGTTTTGTTCCCTAAATGTACCCCACATCTGCTCAGTATTAATCCATATTAAAACGAACAGGCTTATAACCATCCCCAGCAACTTTGTTATAAAGATTACTGGAAATAATTACAAACTTACTCTTTATATTATAAAGTAATCATTCAGCTTGTCAAAAGCCACCAAGGGAGCATATTTCATAAAAAAGGCACTATTTCCCGAAAATAATCGACCCCATGATCCATAATGACTCTGCCGCCAGCGCGCCAGCACACAAAGGCTGCAATTTTTCTGGTTTTTTTATTACCAGGGTTGCCAAACTGCCAAGGGCAAGACCAATAGTAACGCTGTTTGGCATTACCAAGCCCCCAAAAACCATAGTACTGTTCACCCTAAAGCGCTTAAGCACCCATCCAAAGAGTATTCCCAAAAAAACAATAGAGAAATCTAAATTCAATGACTGCAATAACAGGGCTTTTGCCTTACTGCGTTGTGCGAAAAGCGCCTCTGAACCAAGCTCAAGGTTTGTAAATAAAAGCCATAAAATAATACCCATGCACAATGAGGCTCCTAAAAGCCCTATCCACTGGTACTGATACATTTTTTTTCGGCTAATACCGACTAAATCAGCACTTTTCATATCAAACAATAAATCCGATGCCGCAGCAGCACAAATATTAAAAAATACGCACACAATCGTTGACTGGATTGGGCTTAAGCCAAAAAGTAATACCAAGGGAACCACAATAAATGTTGAATAGCGGCCAAATGGAATCATGCCAATGGTCCCACCAATCGTACAAATAATCGATGTTGCCATCATGGTGAACAACAATAACAGCACTTGGGCGCCAAAACTAAAGCCATAGAACGATAGAAAACCACATGAAGACACTACTGTCGCAGCAATCAGACTCATAGTTGCCCATGAATACTGCTGCAATAGGCCACTAAGCATTACCCGTATGTTTGCGATATACCTGACAATAACATCCTTTTTACCGGTATTCTTACTCTGTTTAAGCATTTTTTTTGCATATTTTGGTAGCTGGAGGAGCAGTTCGCAAGCAACAAGACCACTACAAAAAGGGATGGCAAAATTTTCTGTAGCCATCGGCTGAAAGAAACTAAAGGGCAAATACACGGCATGCTGCGCAAGCGGGAAGACGACCACATATTTCGCAACCATGCCAATAATCAATGGAATGGTAACCGAAACCCCTACGGTAAAGCCAATCGCCCACAGCATTGGCCAGATACTGAGTGTTATCTCTTTGCCCAAAACAGAAGGGAACAAATAGTAATTTTTACGAATTACGGCTCCAAGCGAAAAAACACCATCCCGCAGCACACACAACACCCCTGTCCCCAAAACACCGCCTAAAAGCATTTTTGCCTGCTGAGGAGAGGCATCTGACGTTGCAACCTGTACCGTCAGATTACTGACGGGAAATGGTTGCTGTTGTTCATCAATTAAAGGCTTGGTCAAATATGAGCCGAAAAGAAGCCCTAAACTACCTGCAGAAAGGCATAATACCATGAAAAAAATGCAGAAATACCACGGATTGCTGAGCATGCTTGCTAGCGCATTTGGCTCTAAAAAATAGAGCATCGGGAAGGCAAACCCAATCCCAGTGGCAATAATGCCACCTCCTGCCCCAATTGCCTGGATACCAATCAAATAACGAGTTTTTTCCTTAGAATTTTTCATAAAAACAAATAAAATGTGGCAAATAAGCACAATCGTGGGGGCAATCCAAGGCCCAACCATCGTAGCAATCGAGATATAACTCAAAATAATGCATGAAAAAACACAGAACAAAAGCCCAGGAAGTACAATTAACGGCGCCATGAGACGATCTTTCGATGAACTTAAAATGAGTCGAGCACTATAATTTTTTTGTACTCTAGGGTAAGAAAATTGTGACTAGGAGTCAAACGGCAGCCTTCTGCACGCGCAACGCCATTAAAATCAGGAAGAACGAGAGATTTTAGTTGCTTTTTCTTTGTAATATAATTACAATTAGAAATAATAGAAAAAATAGTTTCTGCCACAGTGGCACATAGATTAAGGTATATGGACATGAGCACAAGACTCAATCAGTGCATATTCGTTATAGCTCTGATGGCTGGATTGCCCTTCGCAATACAGCTTGGCCATTCTTTGCGTGCTCATTATGCTTTTCAAAACGAAGAGAATCAAATAACCAACCTGCTCACGCAAATCCCAGCGCCAGCCGTGCCACATACAGCCGATGGCACGCCGGACAACGCCTACAATTATGATCGCATGCTGTCTCTTATTACTAAGACAGCTGAAATTAAAGCCGCCTATCGTGCACAGTATGCCCAGGTCGAAAACAACGCAGTTAAACCACTATCTGCTAAAGATATTAAACGAGTACTTGAAGATTTATATCGCGAAAAAGAGCGCTTTTGCCGCTACGCAAATAATGTCAGAAAACGCTACAAGGGCCTAGTACCTCTGCGCCGTGCACGCTCTATTGAGTATCAAAAACATACACTAGAAAAATCTGCCACAGAGCTAGAGAATTTTTTACGACGCCTATAATGTTACAGATAGAAAACAAGGTCCTATTCGTTTTTCAAAAGCCATCCAGCTCTAATCCTGAATGATATAGTTACTACGGTTTCATTAAGGGGTTTTCTCTTGCAGAAATTTCATGCTTGTCTGCTCGCATTAAGCTCTTTCTTTTGCCCAGATACGCAAACACCTCCCGTCATCAACCGGGTACACCTTTTTGATGAAGTACTTGGTTTTTCG
>JBIIJF010000018.1:0-10109 GCA_044234015.1 Candidatus Babeliales bacterium | reverse complement strand
TTGGTTTGCCCGTTGTGGTGCATGAAACAGCATATGAAGTCTTTGGCATCGACACCCCAGCAGACCTGGCAAGGGCTGAAAAGTTTCTCCTTGAAAACAGCAATAATCGCCAAACAGTATAATGCGTGCAATGAAAATGCCTTTTTAGCCTCTCTGGGTGGTTAAAATTGACAATCTATGCTGCCTAGGTAGAATTGCAATCGCGCATCTGCTATGCATCTGCTAGCCGATCTTATCACCAGATTTTGCAAGGATTTATACAGCATGAATATACTTACCAAAGCGCTCAGCGTAGTACTCGTTTTATTGGTCTATCCAAACAGTGCATTTTGCCTTGAAGCAGATATGTCGGCACTTTTTCCTGAGAGTGCGTCCTCAGAGTCTTCTGTCTTTGATGGAGGATTTGATCCTGCGGCCATATACGCACGCTCCCTATCTGAAGAGCTGGCGTTTGCCGAGCAAGATGTGAAAGATTTTTACTATCAGCTTTTGCAGGGCGGTTTTTTTGGTGAGCAGTACAACAACAACATTGTTATTGGTGATTTGCGGCTTGCTAATGGCATTCAGCGTAGTGCTGCAATTCTCTTGCGTCTTATTGTATTTTTGGAAAATAAAAACGATCAAGACGCGTATTTATTACTCAAAAAAATAAATAAATTCTTTTTCCTCAAGATGCATCGGTTGCTCGCTGAGGGAGACATTCAAAGACCAGCATCGCTCACTATTTTGAGCTGCCTGACAGATCTTTACGGCCATAAAATTGTAACGCCAGCAGGCATCATTGCACCGTTTAGAACAGCCCTTACCAAGGTGCTTATTGTGCTTGCGATGGTCAATGATGGTCATTCTCAATACGACAGCAGAAAAGAGACCATGATGCTGCACATGAATAAGGTTAAACAAGAGTTACTTGCGATTAATAACACGCTTGGTGACCAAAGAATAAATCCAAAGGTCATTAAAAAATTTACTATCCTTGTTGGGGCCTATCAGACCCGTAAGCCCATGATTCAGCCAACTAATTATAAAAAAGAGATGATTATTATTTTTAGTCTCTGCCTTATCGCTGTGATTGTTTATTGGCAGCGTGATGCTATCAAAACAGCTGCTGAGCCTGTCATTGGTTGGTTTGCATGGTTTGGTAGTGAGATTTTGAAGGGCTGGAAAGGTTCCCTTGTGGAGCTTGGCAAAGGATTGGGTCAAGGGATCAATGAGGCCATGCTCGAGCCGCTACCTGATGGAACGCAGCTTAATCCACCTGAGGGTGCTGTTACCCGTGGCGCGCAGCTTGGCGCAGCTATTGTGCGTGGTGCTGCTGGTAATGCACAAGGCATTGTGCAGCCAATTCAAGCAGGGCTTCAAGAGGTTCTTGCGGAAGCCGTTGCTGATGGTGGTGTTGTTGACGCAGCGCTTGGCCGGTATGTTGCTCCAGGGGGTCCTGTGGAGCTGGCTGCTGTTAGGCTGCGTTGGGGAGCAACTCCAATGCCTGGATTTGTCCGTCGTTGGTTTGCGGGAGATGCCCCAGCCGATCGAGCTGCTGCTGATGTAGGCGCAGCTCCTGTGCCGCCTCTGGAAGACATGCCAGCTGCAGGACGCGGTTGGTGGGGTTGGCGACCATGGTAGCAATGATTTCAGTCTAATTTTTTGACCAGCGATTATATTTTTTCTTGGCTCACCTGACTGGCTTGCTATACTTGCGCAACAGGATAATAGCTGGTTTTTTGACCCCAGGGAGTTGCCAATGATGGGACGTTTAGAAGTTGTTTGCGGATCAATGTTTTCAGGGAAAACCGAAGAGTTAATGCGCCGTTTGCGCCGTGCAGAGTATGCCAAGCAGCGTGTGTTGACGATTAATCACCGCATAGATGTCCGTTATAATCAAGGGCAGTCTAGGATAGTTTCGCACGAAGGTCGAGCACGTTCAGCCTTTTTTCTTGATGACTCACCAGAGCGGCTGCATGAGATGTTGGAGCTTGTTAAAAATGGTATGGACATTATTGGGATTGACGAAATTCACTTCTTTGGCCCACGTGTTGCAGAGGCTATTGCCGTGCTTATTCAATCTGGCAAGCGTGTTATTGTTGCGGGGCTTGATCTTGATTTTCGTGGTGAGCCATTTGGCATTTTGCCACCACTCATGGCTCTGGCTGATGAAGTTTGTAAATTAAAAGCTATCTGTGTTAAATGTGGCAATGATGCGCATCACACACAACGTCTGATCAATGGTCAGCCGGCTGCGTATACTGATCCTATTATTTTAGTTGGGGCAGCAGAGCTTTATGAAGCTCGCTGTCGGAACTGTTTTCAAATTCGCAGGCCTGATGGCGATGCATCGGGTTTTGCCATGAATCTTCCACAAAAAACTTTTGAACAAGCAGTTTAGTTGTGAGCAAGGCAAAGGTATCATTTTCTTGTACCAATTGCGCCTACGAAACGGCAAAATGGGCCGGGTGTTGTCCGAATTGTCAGGAATGGAATAGTTTTGCGGATGTTCTGCCCTCTGCGATGCTTCAAACTGCCAAGGTCAGCACAGCCCGTGGCGCCGTAACCACTTTGGTAACGCTTGATGAGATTGAGGTGCATACGCAAGCGCGCATGCTCTCTGGGATCAAAGAGTGGGATCGTGTGCTTGGTGGGGGGGTATTGCCAGGGTCCTTCATTATTTTGACTGGTGATCCAGGGATTGGAAAATCAACGCTTTTGCTGCAGGTCGCGCATAGCATCGCAATGAATACTGATGTTGTTTATTTTTCTACAGAAGAGTCTCTTGAGCAAGTCAAAGGGCGTGCTCAGCGCCTTGGGGTGACGCAAAATAAATTAAAATTTTCAGAAGAAGCAAATCTAGAAAATATTTTAGCAACAGCGCTTAAAGTTCGTCCTTCTTTGGTGATTTTGGATTCCATCCAGAACTGCCATCTCTCATTGCAATCACATGCCATTCCTGGAACGATTGCTCAGCTGCGTGAAGCAGCATTTCATTTAATGCGTTTTGCCAAAGAAAATAATATTGCTGTACTTATCACGGGGCACATCACTAAAGATGGTGAAATGGCTGGCCCCAAGGTGCTTGAGCATATGGTTGATGCAGCATTTTATCTGCAGGCAGAAGACCGCTGGCATACGCGTATTTTGCGTTCCGTAAAAAATCGCTTTGGTGCCATCAATGAGGTTGGCTTTTTTCAGATGCACGAAGAGGGCCTTGTTGAAATTGCCAATATCAATCAGCAGCTGTTGAACGAAGTTTCTAGCGCGGCAGGCTCAGCACTGGTGTGTGCGCTGGAGGGGACTCGACCGTTGTTGCTCGAGGTTCAAGCATTGGTGGTTGAGTCTAAATTTGGGATCCCCCAACGTGTTGTGACGGGTATCGATCAAAAACGCGTTGTTCTTGTGGCAGCTATTTTGGAAAAATATTTACACATTAGGTTTAGCTCACATGATATCTTTTTTAAGGTGAGTGGGGGCTTTAAAATTAAAGAGTCTTCGGCTGATCTTGGCATCGCACTTGCCTTGCTTTCGAGCTATTTTCAAAAAGCCCTGCCATACCGTTCTGTGGCGATTGGTGAGCTGAGTTTAACAGGCCAACTCAAAGCGATCAACCACATTGGGATGTGTATCAAAGAGGTTGAAAAATTTGGGCTTGATCGTGTGTATGTTGCGCATCAGCAGCAGGTTAAAACAACCTGTAAGATGACAGGTTTTAAAAATGTTTTTGATTTACTGCAGTTATTTCCAGATGAAGCGTAAATATTGTAAAAAAATTTGATGATCAACAAGATGCATTAACGCAATAACACATCAGAGGAATCATATGAACATTAATAGAATAGCAGTTCTAGCGCTGGTTTTAATGACGGTTGTGACACCATTATCTCTAACTGCCGGTTTAATACCACTAATCTCCCCAGAACTAGTGCTGAAAATCGACGATATTAATTTTGCATTAAGGGGTTATGCAGGTGATCCTATCATGACAAAAGAGGCCAAATATTGGGTGAAGACACTTAAGGGTTACCCAATGACACTGCAAACTTTGTTTGAATCGCTTGGCGCAGCTGCAGGAATGTGTGATTATTTTGCGTTACGCCCTACCGTTTCGCAAGAAACAGAGCTATTGCGGGCTGATGCCACAACTATGCGATCAAGGGAATTTCTATTAAATTTACTTGCAGCAAGGCGCTTGCATCAATTTTATGTTGCGGCTCAAGGTATGTTCAGAGAACAGGCGCGACCATAAAAATGTAGCAGGGTAACCTGCCCATAAAAATGAGAAAAATGAATACCATTTTTGCGTATTTTCTGACTGAGTATCTTCCTGCGACTGTGCACATTCAAGAGCTTGATAAAGTTATTGAGACGTTTCTTGAAAAAGAAGACCTTGAAATGCAGCGTGAGTTTATCTTTGAGCTTGGGACTATTATCAAGCAGGCATGCTTTCGCGATCTGGTGCCATTCATTGAGGAGCATAGTTGCAAACATATGCTCCCCTTCATTGCTGAGCTTTTTATTAAATATCTCTTTGATTGGGTAACCAAAACACCAACGGCTTTGACGGCAGTACAGTTTCTTCAGATGATGAAAGATGAACACTAGGGCGACACTCAGTCTATTATTTTCTACTGCTGGTGCAGCTACCCCATGAGACCAGCCACATCGCAAATAAGCTCAATGGAAAGCCGATAATCATGGCCGGAATGCCTGTGCCTAAGGATGCATCAATCCATGGCCACAGACCACCAACGCAAGCACCAAGGAGCATACCCGTGAGGGCCGCAGGGATGCTGCGCATTTTGGTGTGCAGGGCAACAAGGACGAGTGGGCCAAATGAGCAACCAAGGCCACCCCACGCATAAAATACTAAGCCATAAATACTGCTGTGTTGATTCCCGTAGGCGACAATGAAAGCAACAAAGCACAACGCAAGTACGCTGAGCCGGCCAAGTGATGTGCCGAATTTATTCTTGGTGTTGAAGAGTGGCTTGATAACGTCTTCGGTAATGACGGAGGCCAGCGCGAGTACCTGGGCGCCCATGGCATTGATTGATGAGGCAATAATGCTGCACAGGACAAGACCGGTTATGAATGGGTGAAATAGCGCCTTGGTCATTTCAATAAAAACAAATTCTGGATTTTCGATCCCTGTAGGGAAAAAAGCGATGCCAATTAACCCAATCAGCACAGCTGCTGTCATCACAATAGTTTGCCAGCTAATGCCTACGTACTGGGCTTTTTTAATATTTTTCGCATTGTCGATGCCCATGAATTTGGTAATGATGTGTGGCTGTCCAAAATAGCCAAGCCCCCAACCTGCAGCCAAATAGAAGCACTCTAGGGCACCTTGCCAGGAGGTTGGCATAAAGTTAAATACCATTTTGGAGCTAGCAGCTTGATACACATTATGCCAGCCACCAAGAGCATACAGGGCTACTGCCGGTACAAGTAAAATGGCGCCCAATAAAAAACCGCCCTGAAAACAGTCTATCCATGCTATTGAGGTATAGCCGCCAAAAAGTACAATAAAAATAATCAATGATCCTACTGTTATGCCGGTAAGGTAGGAAGCTCCGAGGACTGATTCAAATAAATGACCAAGTGCAGCCTGGCCAGCAGCGATGTAGCAGGTGAGAAAAATAAGAGCGCAGACGGTGCTGAGGAGCCTGATCCAGCCTGTTGTATCGTTGAAGCGTTTGGCAAAAAATGATGATATCGTATTTGAACCATGAAATTCAGTCAGGGTACGTAATTTTGGTGCTACTGCAAGCCAGTTAGCAAGCATAAAGCCGGTAAGGCCAATAGCTGTCCACGCGCCAACAAGTCCGCGTGTATAGACTAGTGCTGGCATAGCCATAAAAAGCCAGGCGCTCATGTCGCTTGCGTGAGTGGCAAGCGCAGTGATTAGGTAGTTAGATGATCTGGCGCCAAGAATAAAGTCGTGACCAGCACGCTTATTTGTTCTGTAGGCAATAAAACCAATCGTGCAAATAATACATAAATACGTGGCGTACGCAGCGTACGATGCCAGGAGAAGCATAGGGGTCCTTTGGGGCTAAAAAAATAATTTGTAAGGGGGGCTAAATTTATTCGACGGTTACTGATTTTGCAAGATTTCTGGGTCGATCAATTGGTTTACCCAGTTGGCGGGTAATGTGGTAGACCAGAAATTGCATTAAGCCTGCCATCGCAAGCGGCCCTAGAAGGGGGGTAACGCGAGGAATCACAAATGCAACATCTGCAAGTGCTATCAGCTCGGTTTGTCCTTCAAAGGCAAAAACGGTAAGCCGTCCACCTCGAGCCTTAACTTCATGGGCATTGGCTAATAATTTATGGTATAGCAGCTCATCAAGAAGCGAAAAAATAAATACCGGGGTCTTCTCATCAACCAGCGCAATAGGACCATGTTTGAGCTCCCCTGCGGGGTATGACTGTGCAAAAATATAAGAAACCTCTTTGAGTTTGAGGCCAGCTTCAAGGGCAAATGGGTAACTAATGTGCCGCCCTAAAAAGATAAAACGCTCATATTGTGCGTACATTGGGGCCAGTTTTTGTGTGATATCAAATTTATAGCTTTCAATGGTTCCTTCAAGAACCTCAGCAGCAACAAAGAGTTGTTCTTCTGCGGCATACATATCTTCAGTTGTGACGGCGTCACGTTCAAGGGCTATCCTGTTTGCTAGCCAGTATAAAATGGCAAGCTGTGTGGTGAATGCTTTTGTTGAAGCAACCGATATCTCTGGGCCAGCTTGGGTTGGCAAGAATCCGCCAGCTTCGCGGACCATACTGCTAGAGGCAACGTTCGTAATTGCAATAGTTGGCAGCTCAGCGGTATTGACGAGGCGCAGGGCCTCGAGCGTATCTGCTGTTTCACCTGATTGAGAGACAAACAGGTAGACACTGTTTTGCTCTGGGAAGAGCGGCATGTAACGGAATTCTGACGATAAGAAAACGCGTGTTGGAATTTTGCAGATTGTTTCAAAGAAGAACTGCGCTATGCGTGCAGCATGCCAAGAAGTGCCCGCGCTGATAATATTAATGTAGCGCAGGTTAAGGATATGTTCTTGCGAAAGGCCAAGTTGTCGCCAAATAGCATCGCTAAATTCTGCAGGCTTGTGTGGGATGATGCTGTAGCGTGGAAGGCTTGCCTGTTCTGAGTTACTGAGCATTTTGCAGAAGGCCAACGTGCGGCCAATTGCTCGTTTTTGTTCATAAATTTCTTTAAGCATAAAATGCTCAAATGTTCCCTTGTCAGCGTCGACATGACTAGGGTCTATTTTCTGAATACTGTAGGCAATAGGTTTTCCCGAAAAAGAGTAGAGCTCTAAGCTGTCTGGGCGGACTAAAGCAAAGCTATCATCAGGCATAAATACAACACTATTGATGTTGTCGGCAAAGGCAAGCAGATCGGAGGAGACAAATGCCTCTTGGTCGCCGAGCCCAAATACCATAGGAGAGCGGTGCCGAACAACAACGATAGTGTCTGGGAACTGCTCTAAAAGAAAAATGAACGCGAACGCACCACGGATCTTGCTTGCAAAGCTCACCATGGCACTCTTTAAGTCGCCGTTTGCGTCGTCAAGTTCATCAGTGAATAGGTGAACAGCTAGCTCTGTATCGGTTGCGGATAAAATAGAATGACCACGGGCTAGGAGTTGCTCTCGTAACTCATCGTGCCCCTCGATGATGCCATTATGGATGACGGCGATATTTTTGTGGCAATTGAGATGCGGATGTGCATTTGTTGTGTCCACAATCCCATGGGTTGCCCAGCGGGTGTGGCCCATGCCAGTAAGACCATTAAATGTGGTTGCTTCCTGTAGTCGCTTAACGGGAGCAATCCCGCCAGCTTCTTTGTGATAACTGAAGCGATTTGTTTTTGCATCTATGCAAATAAAGCCAGCAGAATCATAACCGCGATATTCAAGGCGAGAAAGACCGGCAAGAACGGTATCTTTGCACTGCCGTTTGCCTGTGTACGCAATAATTCCGCACATCGACATACTCTTTTTTTACAGAAATTAGAAGAGATAGAAAAAAGTACAGCTCCACGGTAGTGGAGCTGTACCAAAAATCGATTACCGTTTAACGAACTGGAACTTCCTACGAGCACCTTTTTGTCCGTATTTCTTACGCTCTTTGATGCGAGAATCAACGGTCAAAAGGTCATTTTGTCTAAGAATGCCTCTCAATGCTTCATTTCCTTTGAGAAGAGCACGGGAGATACCGAGCTTGATAGCACCTGACTGGCCAGTTGAGCCACCGCCGCTAACGATTATATGAGCATCGTAAGACTTTTCTGCATTGCATAGTTGCAATGGAAATACTACGGCGCTTTGCGCTACGTCTGTAGCAAAATAATCAGTGTGGCTTTTGCCATTAATTTCGATTGCGCCTTTTCCTGGCTTTAACCATACACGTGCAACCGCAGCTTTACGACGGCCAACACCGTGCAGTGTCAAAGATGTTCCTGGTTTTTTCATAACGTTATAACCTAGATAAATCGTACAGATTGATACAATGTCAAATAAAATTGATTTCTAATGCAATGTTCAGGAGTTTACACCTGAGACGTTATTTTGTCAAAAAAGAGACACAGACAAGACCCGTTTTGCACTTATTACAAACAGTAATTTTATGGAGCCGGCGATCGGAGTTGAACCGACGACCTACTGATTACGAATCAGTTGCTCTACCACTGAGCTACGCCGGCCCGTAATTACTGTTCTGCAGCCTCTTGGCATACGATGCAACGGGCAGCAAATGGAAAGTGCTCAAGGCGCTTTTCCGAAATTGGCTCATTGCAATCAGCACACATCCCATACTCGTCACGCTCTATTTTGATAAGCGCCGTTTCCATCATGTGGAGCTCATCAAGTTCGGTCTTTTGCAGTGAATTTTGCAAGGTTTCCATGCTCAATGAGAGCGCCTCATCTGCGCTATCTTGCACAACGCCGTCAGTCAATTTTTCGTGCGATTGCGAAGAGAGCGTATTGTCCAGCTCTTGTTTGCGACTTAGAAGGGTTTGTTTTACTTTTGCAACAAACGCTGCTCTATTTTTCACAACTATCCTTTCTCTTTTTTCGTGCATTTCTAAAAAATGCTTGCAGAAGTGCTGCACACTCTTCAGATCGTATTCCGCGCTCAATTTTTAAGTGTTTGGCGTACGAAGGCAGGGCTAAAGAAGTTGTTGCAATACTACCGAATAGCGGCGAAGGTGCTCCAAAAACTATACCTTCCAAACGTGAAAGCTGAATAAGTCCTATGCACATCAAACAAGGCTCAAGGGTAACATAAATTGTACAACCATTCAATCGCCAATCCCCAGTTTTTTTACAAGCCTGAGCAATAGCAAGCGCCTCTGCATGAGCAAGCTGGCAGCCTTTGGTTTCCATTTTATTGTATCCACGACCAATAATTACTCCCTCTGCATTAGCAACCACAGCGCCAATAGGTACCTCGTTAAGTTTAAGAGACAGCATGGCTTGCCTGATGGCTTTTCCCATTAATGTTTCTTTTTTGTCTCGCTTAGCGTCTTTCTTCATCTATTTTGATCCTACGCATTAGCTCTGCTATACTTACCGTTCATTTGCTCGTGGCTAACTAACGGTCGATATAGTACAATAAATGCGACGTTGTGTGAAAGATTTTGTAAACGTACCAATGGGCTACGATGGTATTTTGAGTAGGAAGCTTTATGGATAACAAAGAAAAAAAATTAAAAAACCAGCAAGCGGAAGAGTATGGCGCGAGTGCGATTAAGGTTCTTGAGGGCCTTGAGGCTGTGCGGAAACGCCCTGCGATGTACATTGGGTCGACTAATACAACAGGATTGCATCACCTCGTTTGGGAAGTTGTAGATAACTCTGTGGATGAAGCTCTTGCGGGCTTTTGTTCCACCGTTAAAGTTGCACTACACACCGATGGCTCGTGCTCTGTTGAGGATAACGGCCGGGGGATCCCTGTAGATTTGCATCCAACAGAAAAAAAATCTGCAGCTGAAGTGGTAATGACTAAGCTCCATGCTGGTGGTAAATTCGAAAAAGATTCCTACAAATATTCAGGTGGGCTTCACGGGGTTGGTATTTCCGTCGTAAACGCTCTTTCCTCTAAATTGGAAT
>JBIIJF010000111.1:0-3314 GCA_044234015.1 Candidatus Babeliales bacterium | reverse complement strand
CGATACTAGGCTGGTAACGGCACGGAAAAATAAGTACTGCCAGATTTAAAATTCCCCCAGGATAAAACTTGGGGGAATTTTTTTTCTCGAAATTTGCTTACATACTTCTAGAAATAAAAGGAGAAGGTATGTTCATTTACTACTACAAACCAAAAAAATGGCGGCTTATAGGGTACCTTGTATGGATGCTTTTATGCGTATGGGGTGTATTTTCAAATGGTTCTTTTAACGCCGATAGAGTGATGCTTTTACCAGGTGCGCTCTATTTTTGTTATAAAATGTTTAGTGAGTTGGTCAGTTTGTTGCAGCCCCCTGAAAAACGTAACATTCTTTTTGAGTTTAATGAGTCCGAATTTTTTAATAATACTCCTTATTACCACTTGTTTGATGGGATATATAGGGTCCCTTGGTCTTCTGTTATTGCTATAAGACGTTCTTCAAAAAAGAAATATCTGAGAAACAATAATAATTATTATTGTATTCATGGCTGGTTGTTTGTTACTAAAGAGAACATTCTCTGGGGGGGACTCAGGTTTGTTTTTAGCAGATAAGCGCCATGATCTTTCAAAAGAGCAATTTATTGCTATTGTACGCCCATATTTTAACGGACCAATTGTTGATCAGGAGTGTGGCCGTTGTTGGCAATTCTGGCGCCTATTCAATATTTCACCTTCAACATTCAAGTGTATAATTGAAGTGCATAAAAAATTATGGAAATCCGCAGGTGAGGGTAAATGAACCTTCTTTCAACTCAAAATGATGAAGGGATTAATTATGCCACATGGCACCATCACCTGATTGAATCCGCGAATCTAAAACTGTTCAAGATATTTTTTAGCTATGGTATCAGCATTTTCTTCTTGTTGCTTAAAACAGTTTGCCAGAACAATAGCAATCGGGATAAGTATCCCAATACGTATTAAAACGCTTGTAAGGCTTATTCTGTTATCACTAAAGATTAGGTAGTAGGTAATGCCAGCGCAAGAAAGCCCAACGATAAGTCGCTTGGTAAAATCGTTATTCTTGATGTGTGCGAGCTCGTGGGCGATAAATTTTTTGATGACATTATTAGATGCACCGTTAAGTAAATCTTCACCAATCGTAAGGCTTTTGAACATACCACATAGGTCAATCGCATAGGTGTTATTTGTATTGGTGCAGTCTATCGCGCTTGGGATAAAATTATTTGTTGTATTTGCCTCTGCAACATAGACGGATACATCACCCGCTATTTCCATGTGTTTGGCTAGCTGTTTGACCAAAGCGTGTAGTGATGGTTGCATTTTTGGGTCTATTGGATAACGTTTGGCATAGGTGCGCCAAGAAGATGGGTTGCTCGCCTTGTCAGCTGCAAGCTCTTGCTCGTAGGGATTTGTGGTGGCAAAAACACCTGTCAACAAAAACATCGTGATAACACTGTAGTAAAAAAATAGCCTTCTCATTTTCATCCCTTTTTTTGTGGTTTGCTGACATCTCTTTACCATACGTTCAATATACGTAAAAAGCCCCATAGAGCAAGTTTTTTGCTTTTGTGTATTGATAAAAAATTGAGCTGTGTAAAAATGGGCCTTGAGTTTGCTGTTTTGATACAACTATCTGATTGTTAAAATGAAAGAAAAAAAAGCAATGGCCACACCAAAAAATCGAATTGATCAAAGGAGTAGTAAGGTTGCTACTGCTGTCCTGAACAATGCATTAATACAATTTATAGATCAGCTTGAGTCTCTGGCGTTGCAAGATTTTCCGTCTGAAAAAACATCTCTATTACTAAGGACTGTTCAGTTGGTGCTTGCAGATCTTGCCCCGTACATATTTTATAGCGATAAAAAATATACACGCAATCGAGTTTATAAGGCTGAACAATTTGAACTCATTTTGATGTGCTGGCAGCCAGGCCAGGCGAGTGCTATACATGGGCATGAAGGGCAAAAATGCTGGATGCGTGTCATGCTTGGGGAGCTTACGTTTGATAATTATACCGATGGATTGGATAATCAATTGTTAAAAAAACAACAGACAATCATCGGTTCTGAAGGGTTTGTCGATGGGCCTGCTTACATTCATGGTGTTAAAAATACAAGTGCTGCATTAGCAATTTCTCTGCATCTGTACGCTCGCCCGTTCAGTCAGTGTGATGCTTATGATGCACATGCGCAGCGGGTTAAAAAGATTCAGCTTGGGTACCATAGTATTGATGGCAAGCTTTGTAGTAGGGATTTTGATCAATAGGGCTAAGAAATAACTTTACCGCACTCTTTGCATTTTTATATCTGCTAGCGATGTACAGATCTGGTTGTTTTATGCTAGATTTGGCTGGTGTTTATCCGGTTTTTTGCCATCTGTAATGCTGTAATTTTAATTAGCGTATGTCTATTGTGATAGACGAAAGGAATAGTGATGCTGTCTTCTCTTAGGCGAACGTTATGGGGTGATTTCTCTCCAGTGGAAGTTCGTCATTTTGGTGTTTTGTCTGTGGTATTTTTCTTTGTTGTTGGCGCATATTGGATGCTCAGGGAACTTAAAAACGCACTGTTTTTAAAGCTTGTTGGGCCGGCTGGTCTGCCGTATGCAAAGATGATCTCTATTGCATCACTCGTCCTTCTCATGCTTTTTTATAACAAGCTGGTTGATTGGCTTGAAAAAACTTCACTCATTTATGTTGTTACCGCTACGTATGGTTTTGCCTTTTTGTTGATTGCTTACGCCTTAGGGTGTCCTGATCTTGCGGGTCCTGGGCTTGGTTGGCTTTTGTATATTCTTATTGAAAGTTTTGGCTCTATTGTTGTTTCGCTTTTTTGGTCTTATGTTGCAAGCGTAACAGAAACAAATAGTGCAAAACGTGGCTACCCATTGATGGTTTCTGGCGCACAATTGGGTGCGATGCTAGGCTCTGCTGCTGTACTGCTTTTAGCATCGGTGATTGGAGACCAGGGGCTGTTCTTGATAGCTGCCAGCTCTATTTTTATGGTTCCAGCACTTATTTATTATTTCCATAAATTTCATGCACCAACGCAGCTTGAAAAAATTGAGACAAAAAATCCATCCACAGGCGTTCTTGAGGGGCTTCGTTTAATTGCCAAGCATCCATATTTAATGGGTGTATTGGTTGTTTCAACTGTTTACGAGGTAGTCTGCACTATTTTTGATTTTCTTATGAGTACAGCAGCGCATGATACACTGGGCACCGGCCATGCACTAACCCAGTTCATGGGGGTGTATGGACTGGCCGTGAATGGTATCTCTTTCTTATTTGCACTTATTGGCACCTCTTTTTTGATGAGACGCTTTGGCCTTTCTATTTGTTTAATGCTCTA
>JBIIJF010000110.1:0-3344 GCA_044234015.1 Candidatus Babeliales bacterium | reverse complement strand
GTACGCTGTGGATGAATACCATGAATTGGATAGAGAGCTACGTCTTTGTATCCAGTAATCCTAGGAAGGCGATATGCTCTACCTTAAAACCATATTATTTTTTTTAACAACGGCGCTTAGCCTTGAATGTCGGCCTAAAACTACCACCGTTGCGGCATGTGTGGCACCATCCCCTGCGCCGCAACAAAAGCCACTGTCACGAAAGAAGCTCCGGCAGGAGCTGGGGGCAGCAACAAAGAATTTATTGGGTGCAACAGCGGATTTTGTTGATCGTTCTGGGAAGTTTTTGGTGGCGGCTCCAGCTCTAGTGAAGTCAGAAGGACTTCTGAAAAAAACAACCTCTGAACCGCCATTGGTAGCACAGAAATCCCTTGGCAGCATGTTGCAACAGGTTGCCTACTTGCAAAAAGTGTGTGCGTCTCTGGCAGAAGCGCTCTTAGATGATGAGCCTCGGATTGCCAAGGCAAAAAAAATAGATCTACAGGCGTCTCTGCAGACGCTTCACGAAGCAATTCTTGTGTGTGAAAAAGATAGTGCCGATCTCCTGGTCAAAATTACTGCCGAAAGGCAAACACGGATGGCTGCACAGGATGTTGAGCTTCAAAGAATTATCGATCGGGTCAAAAAAGATCCTTGTTTAAGGTTGACGTGAAGAAGATTTTTCTTGTTGCTGGTGAGGTCTCTGGCGACCGGATTGCAGGCTGGTATTTGGCAAAACGCCTCGCAGTTGATGCGGCGTGTGTGGTGGAAGGGATTGGCGGTGACTGCGCTCAGGCTGCGGGCATGCAGTTGTACGAAGGGTTTAATGGGCTGAATCTTGTTGGGGTTGTCGAACTGATTAGGCATGCACCACGTCTCCTCAAAAAAATACAACAAGTAGCCGATCATATTCTCAGCAATTGCTTTGAAGAGGTAATCCTTGTTGATTTTCCCGGTTTCAATCTGCGTCTGGCAAAAATTCTTAAGACTCAAAAACCGACACTGACCATTACCTACGTCTCGCCACCACAGTTGTGGGTCTGGGGAGCTTGGCGCATCAAAGCCCTGGTTGCTCGAACTGATGCAATTATTGTTATGTATCCCTTTGAAGTTGCTTGGTACGCAGCACGTGGCGTGCATGTTGTTTGGCTTGGTAGTCCCGTAGCGGAAGAGATGGCCAAGCAGCGGCAAAAGATCCAGCAGCAAGAGCTGGTTGCCCTATTGCCAGCATCCCGTTCTTCCGAATTAAAGCATCTGTTCCCGCTCTTTCTTGCCGTTGTACAAAAATTAAAAGCTATTAGGCCTCAGTGCCGTTTTATTCTCCCGGTGCCACAATCATTGCGTGTTGAGCAGTATCGCGCAGTTGCTCAGCAGCATGGTATGCAGGCAGTGTGTGCTGAGATAATTTTTATTACTGATGAGCAAAAAAAATACACAATATTGCAAACAGCCTGTGTTGCGCTCACCAAACCAGGGACGGTAACGCTTGAGCTTGCGCTCCTCCAGCTCCCCATGATAATTATGTTTAAAGCATCGTGGCTATCGTATCTGCTGGCACGGTTGGTAGTGCGCGTAAAGTTTATGGGCTTGCCTAATTTGCTTGCTCAAGTGCCGCTGTGTCCAGAACTTATTCAGCGGGATTGCACCGTTGATCGTATGGTGCAGGAGGTTGATAAAATAATTGCGGCTTATCAAGGCAATTCACCGCAGTACCAAGCGATCCTGCAAAAGTACGCTGATTTTGCTAAAACATTTGGTTTGTAGGTTGCGTCTTTGCCTCAGGCGAAGTTTGTGTTAACCTATCGCCACCGCGTATGGAATATTCACCTTTTTGCATAAAGGCTTTTTTAATATGGCAAATTTTAACCGCGTTATCATGATGGGTAACTTGACCCGTGACCCAGAGTACAAGCAACTTACCTCAGGCCAGGCTGTGTGCCGCCTTGGTCTTGCATCAAACAGACAGTTCAAAAACAAGCAGACCGGTGCCTTGGTACAAGAAGTTTGTTTTGTAGATATTGATGTGTGGGGTCCACAAGCGGAGTCTTGCCGTCAGTTCTTGGCAAAGGGGCGCTCTGTACTTGTTGAAGGTCGCCTGAAAATGGATACCTGGCAAGAGACCGATGGTGCTAAGCGTAGCAAGCATACCATCGTTGCTGATCGTGTAACTTTTATTAGCTCAGCAAATGCCTCCGATGATATTGCTGACGATTATGATGCAGCTCCAGCTGGACAAAATGCTCCTCAGGAAACAGTAGCTGCTGCTGAAGCTGCAAAGCCTCGTGCTAAAAAGGCACCAGTAAAAACTGAAGGCGAATCAATGGGTGGCGAAGTAGCATTTAAAGATCAAGCTGCTTTCTCAGACGAATTGCCGTTCTAATCTATTTTTTATTGCATAAGAAAAACCCCGGATGTGCTGCATCGCATGCCCGGGGTTTTTCTTTATGTTCACATTAAGAAATTATTTGTTTGAACTAATCATTATTTTTACCGCAGCTTTGTCATCATCATTCAGTAACGATCCAGCAGTAATATTTTTAAGTGTTGTATTGAGTGCAACTAGAGCTGTTGCGTCACCACCTGCATTAATACTTGAAATGACTGCGTCAATAGCCTGCTTTGCCTGTTGTTGAAGGTTGCTGTCTAAGGTTTTTTGTTTCGCCCAATCAGCAAAGTTTTGCAGTGCTGCAATTTGTGTTTGTGGTGTTTTTGCCTGTCGTAGTTTGATGAGCTGCATATTGAACTCTTTCTTAATGACATCGCTTACAACAGCGGTAACGGCCCTGGTAATGCGTGGTGCTCCACCTGTACCAACACGAATTACTTTCTTAGGTGCTTTGCCGTCAATTGTAACGCGAACTGATTTTGTTGGGGGTACCAAGCCAGGCCCTGTTTCTGGTGTTGGTGCCGCTTTGCCTGCGGAGGCAGTACCAGCTGTGGTTGCAAGTTGTGTTGCGGCAGTAGCGACACTACCGGTGATAGCACCAGCAGTGACGGCGTTGTTTAAAGCACTTTGCAACTGCTTAAGGACCACAGGGTCACCCTTGCCGGCAGCAATAGCAGCCTTGTGCTGCTCGATGACGGCAGCAAGGGCTGTTTGTGCAGCAGCATCGAGTGGCTTTCCAGCAGCAGTGGCAGCGTTAAGAATATCAATAATGTTTTGAGCGCCAGTGTTAAAGTTTGTTGTGCTTGTGTTGCCAGCAGCGGTGATGTTGCTTGCGGTTGGTGCCGCTTTGCCTGCGGAGGCTGTACCAGCTGTGGTTGCAAGTTGTGTTGCGGCAGTAGCGACACTACCGGTGATAGCACCAGCAGTGACGGCGTTGTTTAAAGCACTTTGCAACTGCTTAAGGACCACAGGGTCACCC
>JBIIJF010000069.1:0-5137 GCA_044234015.1 Candidatus Babeliales bacterium | reverse complement strand
CAAGATGCATCTGGGAGAGGACCAGGTAGCTGACAAGGAGCGCGAAATTACAGGCGATTGCTCTGCGTGCTGCCGCTAACCCAAAATGCTCTTGGATTAAATTCAGTCCAAAGACGGCACCAATCGTGAACACATCTGTGCTGATTGTTTCAAGGCCAAAAAGCGTAATCTGCTTGGTCACAAAAAGGTTGGATATCACGGTGAAAAGGCATACACCAGCAGTGAGCCCGGCTTGTCCAAAGAGGAGAAGACCAAGCATGGTGCAGGCAATAATCAGGCTGTGGAGTAAAAAAAGGCATTCATTAATCATAAAATAGTCATGGTATTGTTGGTAAAAGACTCTCTTAATCAACGTTTAGCATACTGGGGTTTGAAAAAAGAGCAACTTAGGGTATCCTTTTACCGTACTTTATGGTCTTTATCTAATGGTTGCTATGCACACAAAAAAAACGCTGTTCAAACATATTTTTGCAGATAAAACCTGGCTAACGCCCTCAAACGGCCTCACCATAGCGCGATTACTGCTTGCGCCAGTGGTGGTGTGGCTCATGTATCATTCTTGCTGGTCATTGGCATTTGTGACATTTGTTGGTGCCGCTGCAACCGATATGCTAGACGGCCAATTGGCGCGAATTCTTAATGAACAGACCCATCTTGGAACGTTGCTTGACCCCATAGCGGACAAAGTTCTTCTTCTTTCTGCGTTTGGAGCGCTAACTTTTTTTCCAGTCCCCTTTTTCCATATTCCTGTCTGGTTTTTCTGTGCTCTGGTTGGCAGAGAAGCTTTGATGATCTTCGGCTCGCTGTTTTTAATCAGACATGATCGGGTTGCTGCCCTCAAACCTCTGCTTTGGGGCAAGGTGTCTACCTGTATCCAAATACTCTTCATAGCCTGGCTTTTCATATCCTATTTTGCCGGTTGGCAACCTGGAATGGTGCATAACGGGTGGCTTGTGCTGGTAACGTCCTGTACATCGATGTCTTTGGTGCAATACGCGTTGGTTATTCTGCTGCCATATGCCCCGATTGACAATTAGTTAACTTTCTATTTGAAAATATATAAAAATTCTGTTAGTATTGTTTTATGCAGGGGGAAATGGAGAGTTTCATCCTGTAGGGCATTATTTTGCTATAAAAGTCCCGTTCACACCAATCGATTAACGAAAGGAGGGGCGTATGACGATTTCAAAGCGTCTACAGCTTAAGCTGTTTGTGCTTTTTTATTCGACTTTTGTAGTAGCTCCCGTGGTACCGTTGATGGCAACATCAGTAGGGCCAATGGTTGTTGCAGCAAAAAAGCGAATTGAGTACAACCAAGAACTTAAGGACGTCCAAACGAGCGGTCAGCAAACGCTAGTTGTTGCTTCCCCCCGTGCTGCGGTATGCAGTGAGAAAGCAGCGACAGTGCCGAGTGTAGTGTTTATGCCAGAGATGGTGAAGAACAGTACAACGGTATGTGCGTTGGTTGAAGGTGCGCGTTACTGGGATGGTGAACAAAGGAGAATGGCTATGTAGTAGGAAATATCCTATTTTTAGTCTTTTGGTAGAGGCCTGGTATCGTAAACAATCGAGCCCGGGCTTCTGTCATTTTTAAAGGGTAATGCGTGTGCTAATGCCCTGTTTCTGGAGTTGTTTAAAACCATCAAGACGTGCTGTTGCCTTGAGGCTAGACATTAAGACTAACTGTTGATTATTTTCATAAAAACTAAAATGCACTGGCGTGCTGCCTGGCGTTAAAGACTGTTTAATGCTGCTGACAATCGCATCATTGATTTGTGTTGGCAAAGAGAGTTTAATAATTTTTACAATCGCCGGATCATCAAGTGCCAGATCAACAGGGATGAGTTCATTCACTTTAATTTTACAGGTATTTTGCGAAGCAATATCTACAAATCCTTTGATAATGAAAACATCAAACTGCTTGAGCAGCAGCTCTACTTTTGCAAAAGTGCTAGGAAAAACAATAAGTTCTGCTTTTGAACCTAAATCTTCAACCGCTAAAAAGGCCATGCGATCACCTTTTTTTGTGGTGATTTCACGCTTGCTGTGGACCAGCCCCACACAGGTAACCATAGGCTCTTTGAGTGAGTTAATTTGCTTAACCTGCTCAAGAGCATCTTTGAAGGTGGTGTATTCTAACATGTTGACCAGTGGATACGCCTTGAGTGGATGCGAGCTCAAATAAAAGCCCGCAATCTCTTTTTCTTTTTCTAACTTTTCTTTATCGCCCCATTCCATTAATGGTTTAAAGACGTAGTCATCGGCTGCTTTTTCCGCTATTGCTGGTCCACCAAAAAGTCCCATTTGGCCAGTGCGAGCAGCTTCTTTTTCTTGCTGGGCAAGATCAATGATATGATCAATCTCTGCGCTTTTTTGTGCGCGGTTGCCAGGTAGGCAGTCCATAGCGCCTGAGCAGACCAAGCTTTCGACAACGCGTTTGTTTACCACGCGAAGGTCAACACGTTTGCAGAATTCAAACAGCGAGGTAAATGGTTTTTTACTGCGCTCAGCAAAAATATTTTCTAGCGCTGCCCTACCAACGTTTTTAATGCCCTGTAGGCCAAAGACAATCCCGTTTGGTCGTGCTTCAAATTCCATGTCAGATTCATTAATGTTTGGTGGCACGGTCACCAGATTCATCTCGTGAATTTCTTGCAGGTACTTGGTTAAATTATCTGGATTGTCTGTTTCAAAGGTAACAACTGCCGCCATAAATTCGTTGGGGTAATTTGCTTTAAGATAGGCCGTATGGTAGGCAATGAGGGCGTAAGCCGCAGAGTGTGATTTATTAAAACCGTAGCCCGCAAAGTATTCCATTAGGTCAAAGAGTTCACCGGCTTTTTTCTTGTCAAAACCACCAGCTGCTGCGCCATCAGTGAATGCTGCACGCTGTTTGGCCATTTCTTCTGCTTTTTTCTTACCCATGGCACGGCGCAAAATATCTGCACCACCCAGTGTGTAGCCACCAATAGCAGATGCAATTTTCATTACTTGCTCTTGGTACACAATAACCCCGTATGTCTCTGCCAAGATGGGCTCAAGTTCAGGGAACATGTAGGTAGTTGGTTTGCGGCCGTGACGACGATCAATAAAGTCGTCCACCATCCCAGAGCCAAGCGGTCCTGGGCGGTATAGAGCGTTTACCGCGATTAAATCTTCAAACTTATCTGGCTGTAGTTTGCGTAGTACTTCACCAATGCCTTCAGATTCAAACTGGAACACCCCTTTTGTGAGCCCTTTGCGGAGCAGATCAAATGTTTTTTGGTCTGCAAGACTAATGGTGTCTAAATTGATATCAATCTTGTAGTTCCGCTTGATGGCTACCAGCGCGCGTTGAATAACGGTTAAGTTCTGCAACCCCAAAAAGTCCATTTTTAAAAAGCCAACAGCTTCCAGCTCAGTCATGGCGTATTGCGAAACAAGGTCAGTCGATTTGGATGGGACGTAGAGCGGCAGACAATCTGCTAATGGTTCTGGCGAAATAACAACCCCCGCTGCGTGTTTAGACGCGTGGCGAGTAAGTCCTTCAAGTTTTAAACAGATTTGAAAAAGGTGTTGTACCTTTGGGTTGCTATCGATGAGTATTTTGAGGCGAGGCTCTTGTTCAATAGCTTCATTGAGGGTAATTTTCAACTGTTCTGGAATGAGGTCCGTGATGGCATTGGCGTCTTGGAATGGAAACCCAAGTGCTCGTGCAACATCTTTGATAACGCCCTTGGCCATCATGGTACCAAAAGTGATTATCTGGCACACGCACTCGTGGCCGTACTTGTCTTTGACGTAGTTGATTACCTCTTCGCGGCGTTCGATGCAGAAATCAATATCGATATCGGGCATACTAACGCGCTCAGGGTTCAGGAATCGCTCAAAGAGAAGATTGTAGGCGATGGGATCAATGTTGGTAATCTGCAGCGCCCATGCAACTAAGGATCCGGCAGCCGAGCCGCGGCCAGCGCCCACAGGGATGCCTTGCTTTTTTGCCCACTGAATAAAATCAGATACCACTAAAAAATAGCCAACAAAGCCCATTTTGATGATCAGGTCAATTTCCAGTTGGAGGCGTGCATCGTAGATGCCATAATTTTCTTGAGGAATGAGCCCCATGTGTTTGATTTGTTCAAGGCCTTGCCTGCACAAAACGGCAAAGTAAGAGTCTTGTGTGTGCTCTTTGGGGACGGGAAACAGGGGGAAGTGGAGTTTGCCAAATTCAAAGTTAAAGTCGCACATGTCTGCAATTTGGCCAGTATTCCAGATGGCTTCAGGTTGCTGAGGAAAGGCTGCAAGCATCTGTTCGGTTGAGCGAACAAAGGCCCGGCACTCGCCAAATGAAAACCTCGTAGGGTCAGAGACAAGCGACTTGGTTTGTACGGCAAGCATGACCTCGTGGGCTTCCCGATCTGCTTCAAGCAGGTAATGTGCATCAGACGTTCCGATGAGAGGAATGTCCCACTCACGGCCATACTGAATCAGTAGAGGGTTGAGAATGTGCTGCTTATCAAATTCAGCTGGCTGCATCTCAAAGTAGAACCGGTCCGGACCAAATACGTTCTTGAACCAGAGGGCGCGTTGCTTTGCTTCTTCTACATTGCCTTCTCGCAGCAATGTTGGGATATGCCCCCCAACGCATGCGGTTGTGGCAATCAGGCCAGCAGAATATTTTTCTAGGGTGGCATAGTCGATGCGTGGTTTGAAGTAAAAACCTTCTTTGTATGCTATGGCAAGCATCTTGCAGAGGTTTTTATACCCCTCTTTGTTCTGCACGAGCAAAATGAGATGGCAATATTTTTCTTGCTGCTGGCGGACGGCAATGTCTGGGGTAAAATACATTTCGATGCCTAAAACGGGCTTAATGCCCTCTTTTTTAGCCATCTGAAAAAATTTTACGGCACCAAAAATATTGCCGTGGTCAGTGATACCAACGGCTTTCCATTGCTGGTCTTTGGCGTGTTTAAGCAGTTCTCCAATGCGGATTGCGCCATCGAGCAGCGAAAATTCAGTGTGCAAATGTAGGTGGGTAAAATGCCTGTTTTCCATAGTCCAGTAGTGTACCCCGGGTTGCAGGAAAAGTGGAGGTCAATTATACTGATCCGTGCATAAAAATGTTCAGTGCGGCCGTTAATGGCGCTGGTACAATCTA
>JBIIJF010000070.1:0-5128 GCA_044234015.1 Candidatus Babeliales bacterium | reverse complement strand
TTGGGGCAATTGTTGCGGGTCTTATTGGCCTTTGGCTTACCGGTGATTCGGTGATTGCTAACGCCATAGCCCTTGCTCATCGGTTTAAAGTTTCTACCTTCTTTCTTGGTTTTGTTGTCTTGGCTATTGCAGCAGATATTCCAGAGCTTGCCATTACCATCTCTTCTGCCTTGGCAGGGGTGAGTGAAGTGGCTATTGGCGATATTATTGGTGGCAACTTTAGTGATGTGACCATGGTTGTTGGCTCAGCGCTCCTGGTTGCTGGTAGCAAAATACAAGTCTCTGCTGGGGATAAAAAAAAGCTTCTAGGGATTTTGTTACTGACGTCTGCAATCATGCTATCACTCCTGCTGCTTGGCAGTATCAATACTTGGCATGGGTTGGCTCTGATAGGGATTTATGTAGCAGCAATAATCTACTTTTGGAAACACAAAGACATGCGAGATCTGATTCATGGCGAGGATGAGTTTGTGTGCCCTGAGCAAGTAACGGAAGAGGGTACGGCGTGTGGTATTCTGCCCCCAGCTACTTGGCTTTTAATCACAAAGCTTACTGCTAGCCTTGCTGGTGTGATGGCGGCATCGCACATTACGGTTACTGCAGCATTACATTTTTCTGTAGCTCTTAATCTGCCGCTTGAGACAGTTGGTGCAACCATTTTGGGTGTTGGAACAACCCTACCTGAGCTCGCCCTTTGTTTTGGTGCGCTGCGTCGCGGAGACTTTGGCTTAGCTATTGGTCCAACGCTTGGCACGGTACTTGGGCAAACAACACTTATCTTGGGCCTTCTTGCCTTTCTATCTGCCAAACCAGTGGAAATTGCAGGCCTCCAGTGGGCATGTATGTTTATGTTTGCGGCCTTTGGGGTTCTTGCAATAGGCCTTTTAAAGCGTCGCCCTATGGGACGTGGCACTGGTGCTGCATTGGCAAGTTTATTTATTGCATATTTGGCCTACCAAGCGGTTTTTTAAAATAGCTATTTCTTATCTTTTTCCCCTAATCTTCTCTCAGCGACTTTTTCATAATTCGAAACATTGTGTTCAAATGGGCAACAAAATGCCCATTTGAACACAATGTTTTTATTTCTGTTTGTATTTGGTCAAAATAAAACTATGAAAAATTACGAAGCTTGGGGGAGTTCATGGAAAGTAATAAAAACTGGTTTTCTATCCTATTCATTTTGTTGTTCAGCATGAGTTATTGCCAGGATGTATTATCAGCTCCGCCAGCGGGAGCACCAACTGCTAATCATTATGATGATGATGATTGCATTACTGTGCTTATGGGTGCAGGAGGGAGCGGCGCAGCCCCAGGGGATCGCGCAGCCGCAGGCGCTGGTGGTGTAGCTGTAGCAGCGGGTAGCGAGCCGACCGCCGCTGGGTTTAATTTCCCCGAAGCGTCGTTGGTTGACTTTATGCAGCAACTGCTTAAAACGCAGCCAGAGTATTATAATTTTATTAAAAAAATGAAAATAATCGCGAGAAGAAAAGATTTAACCGCAAGTGATAAAAAATTTTTTAATTCGTTTATTCCGGTTGAAGAAATTAACCGTGTGTATCAGGCATATTTTACAATGTTGCAAGGTTCGCAGTTAGTTAAAGTTGAGGAGGCATGGCATTCATTTGCAGGAAGCACTGCGGTAAAAGGTATGAGGTCTGAGGTTAAGAAACACCAAGAAATATTTGCAAAGAATGCTGGACGTTCTTTTGAGATAGATGGTCCGAAAATAAGGAAGAACGTATACCACTATCTCGCAGGCTGCCTTAAGAGTGATTCAACAGATGTTTTACCTTTTGTTCAACGGGTGCAGGTTCCTGATGGATCACGAGTCATTTTTCTTGGCGATTTGCATGGCAGTGTGCATAGCCTTCTCAGAAACATAAGTCATTTAGCCAAGCAGGGATATGTTGCAAATAATTGGAAACTTAAAAAAAATACACAGTTGGTTGTTTTGGGTGACATGACTGACTACGGGTGCTATGGCATTGAAGTTGTGTACACACTGTTACGCCTAAAACTGGAAAATTGGGATAATGTTTTTATGGTGCGTGGTAATCATGAAAATACTAGTATGGCAAATCAAAATGGTTTTATAGCTGAATTGCGTGCAAAATACCCCGAAAATTATCAAGATATTGGTCGTCATTTTATACGCATGAGTGCAACGTTACCACTGGCTCTATTCTTGTCTTCTGCAGGGGATCCTGAAAAATATATTCAATGTTGCCATGGTGGTGTTGAGCCATACTACAACCCCAATCAATTCTTAGCTAATCCAAATCCAGACAAACAGTATGATCTTGTTACAAACAATATTCCCGTTAGCGATCTTTATTTTCCTGTGGTGCGGCGCAACCCAACGTGTATAGACAAGTTGTTGAAAAAGCCATCATTGCGCTATAGAGCCCCGTATTTTGTTGGTGGGGGCTTCCAGTGGAGTGATTTCTGTGGAAAAACAAGAGCAGGAAGTAGTTTTTTTGATGCTCATCACACATTTAATGCATATGTTGAAACTCGTCTTGTGGGAAATCCTGCTCCCTGTTGGCTGATTAATGTTGTACGCTCTCTTGATAGAAATACAGGTGGGATTGGCTTCAATGCAAATCGAGCCGATGTCGATGTTTATTTACAGAAACGACCAATGGTCAAAGGAATTGTCCGTGGTCACCAGGATATGGGCTATTGCTGTAAGCTTCTTGAAAATGGTCAAGATGCACCAACCAACTGGCGAAGGGCGTATTTCGGGATTGGCGATAATGACGAGCTTGACAACACGTCCTCTGTTCAAAAATATGCAGCGCTTGTTGGGCTACCATTTAGTGATCCTCGTTTACGTGTGATTACCATGGCTTCTGCTCCTGACGCTAAGGGCAACAAGACTGAAGGTTATGGCATGCTTGCCTGTGATGGGCTGTATGAAAATTGGCACTATTTCATTCACGAGAATGGAGTCCACAACACACCGAAAGATTCATGCAAGTTTGCCAAAATGAACTATGTGCACATCGGTATGATCAACGAAGAGAAGGTTGGTGATATCAAGCCTATGCATGCGTGGGTAGAAAATCCTGGTGGTGCTGGTTTGTCAGATGATTTAGTCGAAGCAATATTTAATCCAATGTTACAAAAAATAATTCTCGGTAGAAAAAATTTTGCTCAAGCGCATGTTACTGTTGGCGGTGCTGGCGCGGCAGGTGCTGGCCATCATGAAAGTGCTTCAGCCTATGAGCCTGAACCGTTTATGGAAGACCTACAAAAGCATGCTAGAGAAAGGGTTATGGAATGGGCATCTGCGCAAAAAGAAGCTAGGGATGAGGATCAACTTGTCGAATTCAAAGAGGATTAATTATGATAACTTTTAAATTTTTGAACTATCTTATTTTGTTTTGTTTGGTGATTCTATCACATTCCTACGTGAGTGCTGCATCAGCTGGTGGTTCTAGTGGTGGTGGCGGATCTGCGGCAGATGGTGCAGGTTTAAGCCTGGAAAGGGGTTGCTTGACAGGTCCTGCAGCCGGTGTTTGTGAGGCTGCCTCCTCTGTGGGGCATTTAGTAAAAACCCCATGTAATTGGGGCGAAGGAACTCTTCTTGGTGTGGCAAATGCAATCTTGAAAGATAAACCAGAAATTTATGCTGCAATGCAGATAATGAAGAATATTGCAAAAAAATCTTCATCCCGGGATAAAAAAAATTCTTCCTCCGCAGCTGTAGATACTTCTGCACTAGCTGTAGATACTTCTGCACTAGCTGGTTCTCAAGATTCAATTACTGCAGGTATTTTTCAGAAGTGCTTAAGTGATGCACTCATTCCATTTGAGATTTTGGATAATTTGTATAAAAATTATTTTACTCAACTTCAAGCAAGCAAACAGGTAGATCCCGCGGCTTGGCATAGTCTCCCGCCAGAGACGATTTCAGGGGGGTCTTCGGCAGGAGCTGGCGGTGCGGGGCAAGAAAATAAAGCATTCCAGGCACTTATTTCTGCTGGTGATACATTAAGTACAGATGTTGAAACTGATCCAACAGACACGTTGCCATTTGTTCAGCAGGTTACTGTTGATAGTGGGAGCAAGGTTGCATTTATCGGTGATTTGCATGGCAGTGTGCATAGCCTGCTGAGAAATATTTTGCACTTGGCGCAGCAGGGGTATATAAAAAATAATTGGAAATTTTCCCAGGGTTTTAACCTAATGATTTTAGGTGATATGACTGATTATGGGTGTTACGGCATTGAGGTTATTTATATACTGTTACGCCTAAAATTAGCAAATTGGAACAATGTTTTTTTTGTTAGGGGGAACCATGAAAATTTTAGTCAAGCAACAGGGGATGGTTTTATTGCAGAACTAAAAAATAAATATTCAGAAGAGTCTCAGCATAAGGCCCTTGTCACGCATTTTATTCGGATGAGTGCAATGTTGCCTCTAGCTATCTACCTGCGGGCTAAATTTTTTGATAAATATATTCAATGTTGCCATGGTGGTCTTGAGCCGTACTATTTGCCGAATGATTTTTTAAAAGCTGTTTGTGTTGCACCAGTAAATAGTGCAAAGCAGTATGATTTTGTTTCACGTAATGTACCAGGTCTTGCTGACCCCGTTGATTCTGGACTATCTAAGCATGCTGTTGGCAGTGGTTTCCAGTGGAGTGATTTTACAGGGATGAATAAAGATGAATACAATGCATATTGTGAAAAAAGAAACTCTTGGCGGCTGAATGAGGATCGGGGCTTTGCTGGTTTTAAGGCAAACAACAACGATGTTCAAAAGTATCAATATGAACGGCCATTGGTTTTGGCATTTATTCGTGGGCATCAGGACAGTGGTGCTTGCTGTAAGTTGGTTGTTGCGGGTAAAAAAGAACTGCAACCATGGCGATCGTGTCGACCTACTATAGACAGCGATTTCGGGTCTCTTCTATATGATCGTCTATTAGAGTCTTGTGCAGACTGGAATGTTATTACACTGGTATCAGCACCTGGAGCAAAAGTCAACGAAACAGAAGGTTATGGGATATTAGTCTTGCCTGGGAGAGAGGATGCAAGTTTTTCAGATGCACGTTTTTGCGTCTATGAGAATGTGGTGCCGAAAAAATCTCAGTATGGTCTTTCTCAGGGGTATGTGTGTG
>JBIIJF010000109.1:0-3364 GCA_044234015.1 Candidatus Babeliales bacterium | reverse complement strand
CTCAGGGGTATGTGTGTGCCAAAATATGTGAGCGAAATTTAGATTTAGAGCCAACACAGTCTCACGAGTGGACGGAGGCCTCATCTGATGCAGGCGTTTCGGAAGAACTTGCGGCTAGGCTTCTTGGTACAGCGAAAACAATTATTGTTGTTGGGAAACAGCACACAGATGATGATGATGATGATGATGATGCATCGACTGTTTCTGCAGCATCATTAGAAGAAGATGAAAAAGATGATGGCAATGAGACTAAAAATGGTGACGGGAGTGATGAAGTAGCGCTATCAACCGATGAAACCGGGCGGACTCATGATAGTGCCGTTCAGCCCGCTGAAAAATCTGCTCCACAAAAAAAACCATCGCGTAAGACGAACAGATCTGGAGACAGCTCATCGGGTTATGATACTGATAATACTGAAGGGGATGGCGATGATGGTATCGCAAAAAAACATAAAAAACGTAAGTAGAATTAGGCTGTCTAATCAAATCGCTTCGGATAGTTGTCGCATCGGGATGAAAAAGTAACCAATAAAAAAGGGCCGGATGTCCGGCCCTTTAATCTATAAAAAACTGATTTGTAGCCCTTAGATGTGGCCAATTTCAGTCTCTTTTTTCTTGTGTAATCCATCGGTTTTTTCGATGAAGAGATCGGTAACTTTTTGCAAAACATCACTGAGCTTTTTTGCAAAATCTTCAGATACGGTGCGCTTCTTTTCAGCATCGCGGGTAACATTCACAAATTCTTTGCGGATGTTGCGGATCCCAATTTTGCACTCTTCTGTTTTTTTACCAAGGAGTTTAATCAGTTCATCACGGCGAGAAGCACTCATTTGTGGTAGCTGGATGCGAATGATGTTGCCATCATTCACTGGTGCTGCGCCCATGTCTGAGTTTGCGATTGCCTTTTCAATCTCGTTGATGATACCCTTGTCCCATGGTTGCACGGTGAGCAAGCGAGCATCTGGTGCACTCAGGGTTGCAAGTTCCCGTAGGCTCATCATTTGGCCGTAGACATCAACTTTAATGTTTTCTAGCACTACAACAGACGCGCGGCCTGTACGAATGGCGGCAAGCTCTTTTTCGTAGTGTTTGATAGGGTTTTCCATATGCTGTTTTACAGTGTTTTCAAAGCTTTTTGAATCGCCTTCTATCAGAGTAATTTCGATCATGACTAAATCCTTAAGATATTAGCGGCCAATGGCAAAGCGTTTAATTGCTTTTACCGTAATTTTTAGGCCAGTTGATTTGGCTGCTTCATCAATGTATTGCTGTACGGTTTGTTTGTCGTTCTTAATGAACGGCTGATTGAGCAAGCATGCATCTTGGTAGAATTTTGCAATTTTACCTTCAACAATTTTTTCAATAACGTTTGCAGGCTTGCCGCTTTCTTTCATTTGCTCGGTGGCAAATGCGCGTTCTTTGGCAACGGTTGCGGGGTCAAGCTCAGAAGCGCTGATGGACACGGGGTTGGTTACCGCTGCTTGCATGCAAACGTCTTTTGCAATTTGCTTCAAGGTATCTGCGTGGCTAGCAACTGTATTGTCAGTAGCGAGTTCTACCATAACACCAATTGTTGAACCTGGGTGAACGTAGACGTTTACAAGGCCATTACCGGTAACTTGAAAGCGTGCAAAACGGTTAATTTTGATGTTTTCACAAATTTTTGCGATCAACTCATCAAGGAGGCTTTTAACGGTCAATTGAGGATTGCTGCTGAGCGCTGTGCTAAGAAGTTCTTCGATGGATGCAGGGTTTGTTCGTGCTGCTTCGGTAGCTGCATTGATAATAAACTGCTTCATCGCGTCAGTGTTGGCAGAAAAATCTGTTTCGCATGCGGTTTCAACAAGTACGCCAACGGTATTGTCTTCATTAAGGAAGCACTCAACACGCCCTTGGGTGGTAGCGTTATCAGCACGTTTTGCTGCTACTGCGGCACCTTTTTTGCGCAAAAGATCAAGTGCAGCATCAAAGTCGCCTTGTGCTTCTTCTAAAGCTTTTTTGCAGTCCATCATACCGACTTGTGTTTTGTCGCGTAGCTGTTTTACAAGGTCCATGCTGATTGAGGCCATAAAATCTCCTGTCTGTAAATTTAAAAATCAGGTTAAATGATGGCACTAGTCTGCCAAAACTGTGCAATTTTACAACTATTAGTCCCATAGGGATGGTTTTTGGATGAGTAGAGGGGGGTGAAAAAGGGTGTTTTTACTATTTTTACAGGGTTTACAGGCGGAAAAGAGTTTAGAAATCTGATAAAGAGATTAATTTTTTGACAAAATTCCCCTGAAAAAGTACTCTTATCAGGCGTTTAACATTTAATTTTGAAGATACCAATTTATTTTATTCAAAAGCATCCGTCAGAATCAATGCAAAAGCAGGTTGTGACGCACAGAATTCCCAGGAGTTAGTATGCCAGTTCCGAAACGAAAAGTCTCGCGTGCGCGTCGTGATAAACGCTCTGCGAATAAAGGCTTAAAACCAAAAACCCTTGCTGCATGCAGAACATGCCAAGCTCCAACAATGCCTCACCAGGTATGCGTTGAGTGCGGTTACTACCAAGGTCGCAAAATTCTTCGTACAAAAACAGATCGCATGTTTACCCGCGGTAAAGCACGCGAAGCTGCTGCTGCTGGTCGCAGAGGGGTAGTACCTCCTCCAGGTGCAATGCCAACCGAGCCTCAAGACTCTGGCAAAGGTGCTACTGAGTAGGTATTTGCATACGCGGTTTGCAATAAACTTAAAAGCACTGCTTAAGAATGCGCATAATTGCCCTTCTTAAGCAGTGCTTTTTTCTTATCAACAAGGATCTTCTGTATGATAGCAATTGATGTAATGGGTGGTGACCATGCGCCCCTTGTCGTGCTTGAGGGAGCTGTACAAGCTGCCAAAAAAGGCATCCCCGTGCGACTACATGGCCCAGAGGATGTTATTATCCCATGGCTTGCCACGCATGTTCCTACTTGGCAAAATTTGCCAATCACTATCTCCGCGGCTACTGAAATTATAGGCATGGACGAAGAGCCAGTCTTTGCCGTGCGGAAAAAACAACAATCATCTCTTGTTAATGCGGTTAAAGATGTGGCCAACGGTATGTGCCGAGCGGCACTGTCTGCGGGTAATTCAGGGGCTATGATGGCTGCTTCAGCCTTAATTATTGGGCGTACTGCAGGTATAGAGCGTCCTGCAATTGCTGGCTATGTTCCAACTAAAAAAGGGATGGCATTGGCCCTAGACTTGGGCGCGAACACAGAATGTCGCCCTCATTATTTAGTGCAATTCGCCCACCTTGGTGCTGCGCATGCTCGTGATGTCATGGGCATAGAAAATCCACGGATTGGCCTTCTTTCCAATGGGCATGAAGATAGCA
>JBIIJF010000108.1:0-3371 GCA_044234015.1 Candidatus Babeliales bacterium | reverse complement strand
ACCCCCAAAAAGGCCTATGAGACTAAGTATCATTACTTTTTTTGTGTACATCCAAAACTCCTTACAGTACTCTGTTAAAAATCATTGTCAGGCCCTATTTTAAGCAATAATTACTTTTTTACCAAATGGAATATTATGACACTTGTTTTGTCATGGATACTGCTCATTTTTGTAAGCCTTACTACCGCATGCAGCAAAAAATCAGAACCTATGCCACTTGAAGTTGTACACACCTCCCAACTCTCCGACGCCTGGTATAACCATAACAAACAAATACTCGAAAACGAGATTGAAGACTATTTCACACTGGCAGCAAAGCAATTTACCCTTGCACCACAGAAACACCATGCATCTGTGCTTGTGGTGCCCCATGCAGGCTACTGGTATTCCGGGCTCTGCGCAGCAAGTGCGTATCAATCATTGCGCCTTGACGGCACCAGTGTTACCCGGAACAAAAATACTGCCATCAAACGTGTCATTATTTTGTCCCCGTGCCATAGTACGTTTTATCGTGGCGTTGCGCTGCCTGATTACACCATTTATAAAACAGTTTTTGGCTCTATTCCTGTTGATACGGCAGCAATTAAAACCCTTTCACAACACCATCTTTTCAATATTGCCCCCGACCTCCACCGTCAGGAACATGGCATAGAGATGCAGCTACCTTTCCTTCAGAAGACTGTTGCTCAGTTTCAGATTATTCCTTTAATTTTTGGCAAATTATCAGATGAAGATGCATTAGTAATTGCCGACAAAATTGCTGGAATTATCGATGAAACAACACTAGTCGTTGTCAGCTCAGACCTTACACACCACGGCAAACGATATGATTATGAGCCATTTAGCAAAGATATTGCACGCAATATCACACGGCTAGACTCACTGGCAATTCAATCACTCTGCATCCCATCATCTGAAGCATTCAACACGCTCCTAGAAGAAACACATGCCACCATATGTGGCCAAGAACCGCTGCGCGTCATGCTTCATTTACTCGAAGGAAATGCTTATGGAGAGGTTGAACCAGAAGTCACGAGCTATTATTCCTCGGCACAAGTTTATGCTGCACGGCCAGAAGAAAAACCCTGGGCACTTGAAAAATTATACCTCCAACCAGCAGATAGTGCGGTTACAAACGTAGTGAGCTATGTTGGCCTTATCTATCGCAGACAAGGGGTAACTGAGCGATCGCAAACCCCCGCGCTCAATGGCTATGAGAAACAATCATTACTGACGCTGGCCCGCCAAAGCATTAATAATTATTTCTTGGCAAACGATGAGGGCAAGGTAACAGAAAGCTTACTTTTTCCCGTTATCACCCCACGACTCGAAGAATCCTGTGGTGTTTTTTGTAGTCTAAAATGGAACGATGATAATCGACTGCGTGGTTGCATAGGCACCATCGAACGAGGGAGCCCTCTGTACAAAGCAACGCACGATATGAGTATTGGGGCTGCTTTTGGCGACCAACGCTTTCTGCCTTTGGCTCCAGGGGAAGCACGCAACACACACCTTGAGTTGTCGCTTCTGTCGCCCATTCATGCAGTTCAAAACATCCAAGATATCAAGCTTGGTAAGCACGGTATTATTTTAAAGAAACATAATCAAGAAGGCGTTTGTATTGGATCAGCACTGTTCTTACCAAACGTTGCCAGGGAAATGGAATGGACGCTAGAAGAAACGCTCTCCGAGCTCAGCAATAAAGCTGGCTTACCAGAAGACAGTTGGAAAAAAAATTGTACTTTTTATATTTTTGAAACCAATGAAATTAAAGAGTAGCCATCATGCATAAGCAATCGTATGTTATTATTGGATCAAGCGCCGCAGGTATAGCAGCAGCTAACAAACTGCGTACGATAGACGCAACAAGTCAGATTACCTGCATCACAACAGAAACACGCATGCCATACAACCGCTGCCTGATTGCAGATGTACTTGGCGGAAAAAAAACCGCTGATGGCATTACCACGCGAACAGCAGCTTTTTTCACGGAGCAACACATTGACTTGCAGCTCGGTACAACCGTTACTGAAATTGACTGCAGCAACCAACGCGTTCTAACAGCTTGTGGCAAAGCCCTGGCTTACGATAAGCTTCTTATTGCCACAGGCCGCAGCGGCTGGATAATTCCGATTACTGGCAATACACTGGCTGGTGTTATCCCGCTTTACGGGCTCGACGATGTCACCGCCATTTTAGCCTATTGCAAAAACGTTACGGTAAAAAATGTTGTAATTATCGGAGCTGGGCTTACTGGCCTTGAATGCGCTGATGCCTTGCTAAATCATGGTTTTAATTTAACGCTTATTGAACGTGAGCAGCGAGTTTTACATTACCAACTGAATGATGCAGGCAGTAGCCATTTTATTAATTTAATGACTAACGCTGGCGTAAATATTATCACAGGAGCAACACTTGCAGCCATTGAAGGTGCCAATCACGTACAAGCAGTAACACTGACCAATGGTACAACACTGCTTGCAGATATGGTCATCTTTGCTACTGGCGGACGCACCAACAGTAACCTTGCCCAACAAGCTGGCATAGCCCTGCACAACAACGCCATTGATGTTAATGAACATCAAAGTACTTCTCGCCAATCAGTATTTGCCGCTGGAGATGTTGCCACCGTGATTGATCAAACAACTGGCACAAAGATGCAAAGCTGCCTTTGGTCTGACGCGGCAAAACAAGGAATGATTGCTGCAAGCAACATGGCTGGCATTCAAATTAGCTATGATGGCAGCAGCATGGTCACCAGCTCAACCATTTTTAATACTACTTTTGTCACTGCTGGTGCAATTGCTCATCCGCCAAAACACCTGAAACTATTAACTAAAAAAACTGATGCCTTTTACCATGCATTTCTTGTAGATAATGCTAATATTCTCAAGGGCTTTTCACTTGTTGGGAATATTGATAACATAGGCGCTTTGCGTAAAAAGCTTATTGAAAAAACACCACTGTTTTAAATATTTTTTTCTTCATGCTCTGCTGAGTAAAAAAGCCAAATTGCTCCCGCAAGAATAAAGCCTGACAAAAAGAAGTGCCAGGTAATAGTCTCACGCAGAAACAAGGCGCTGTAGATTGCACCAAAAATTGGAATGGTAAATGTGGTGAACGACAAAAACGTTTCTGAGTGTCGCTCAAGGAGCCATGCATACAAATTATTGCAAATAATGAGCTCGGTCAATACAACCCCACAGACAAGTAAAATAAATGGAGTCATGTGTTTAATGACGATTGGGCCCTCTAAAACTGGCACCATAACCAACATGGCAAGACCACCAAGAAGCATGCTTACGCCATTAACAAGCAGTGGCGAATAGTTCCGCTCGTGCACCAATATTTTTACAATAAACCAACCATAG
>JBIIJF010000107.1:0-3393 GCA_044234015.1 Candidatus Babeliales bacterium | reverse complement strand
CCTTCAAGATTCCTTTGTTGGTGTGATGAAAATTTCACAGCCATGCTATGGCAATCAACAAACCTATTTGAAGCGTTTGCAAAAAAGATGATTTTAGTACGGTTTTAACGCACTAATTGAGATAGCAAAAATTGCACAAGCTATCTTTGTGCTGTACAGAAGTTAGCAGATTACCAAAAAAGAAAATGTCATTATGGCTTGGCAGAGCGCCAAAAAACGCTGATCAAAAGCCCAGTGGCTTTGTCAGTGTGAATGTGTTTGGGAGAGAAAAAAAACATATTTTGTTGAGTGCCCAGTCTTGTAGTCGATTAGTCCGCCATAGCTTGAGCTACGGCGGAAGCCTTGGCGAAGACTGGCGGAGAGGGTGGGATTTGAACCCACGATACCAGTTTCCTGGTATAGCCGCTTTCGAGGCGGCCGCTTTCAACCACTCAGCCACCTCTCCGAATTCATTTTTAATAGCCTGTTTTTTGCCTAAAAAGCTACGTAAAAAACGAGCACTTTGATATTTCAATAACTATTTGCAATCTCGGTGAGTCTGCAGGTATTATTGTGTAACATTTTATGCGAAAAACACATTTAATCAAAGAAAAAATAATCACTAAACGCCTAGCAGGGTATATTTAAACCTACCCTTGGAGAATACCATGGCAGTACAGACAGCACGAGCAGTCGTTTTGGCAGCTGGCCAGTCAACACGATTTAAGACAAAAAAGAGCAAATTACTCTCTAATATTTGCGGTCAGTCAATGATTTTGTACCCACTGCGAGCGCTTGAAGCCCTGGCAATCCCAACAACGGTTATTTTGGGGTATCAGGCTGAGGTGGTGGAAGCGGAGATTAAAGCTGCTGGGGTTCAGAATGCCACCTTTATAGTCCAAAAAGAGCAACTTGGTACGGGGCATGCGGTATTGTGCAGCAAGGCAACCTGGGATACTGATAACATTATTATTTTGTACGGTGACATGCCGCTCATGACCAAAGAAGTTATTGAACATATGCTGAAGAATCATGAGGCATCAGGGGCTGTATTAACCTTCTGCACATCATTTGTACTTGATCCGCATGGGTATGGCCGTGTTATTGAACAGGATGGTAAATTAGAGATTGTAGAAGAGAAAAACTGCACAGACGAACAGCGCCTGATAAATAGAATCAATGCCGGGGTCTATGTTATGCAGCGTGCGTTTTTGGAAGAGTACATTCAAAAAGTGGATAGAAACCCATTAACGGGTGAGATTTATCTTACCGATCTTGTTGCTATGGCATGTAAAGATAATCTGCATGTTAACGCTATTTCAATTCCTTATGACAATGTTCGTGGTGTAAATACCCTGCAAGAGCTTTGGGGCGTTGAACAAATTAAGCGTTCGGAATTTATTAAATACTGGATGGCTCGTGGGGTTCGCTTTGAGCTTGCCCAGAGTATTCATATTGATATCAATGTAGAGATTGGTGCAGGATCGTTTATCGGCACTGGTGTCCACTTACTTGGTAGTACCAAAATTGGTGAAGAGTGCTTCATTGGTGCGTTTACTATTATTGAAGATTCAATTGTTGGTGACGGATCGAATGTTCATTCACACTCTGTTGTGCAGCAGACAGTGATGGGTAGCAATGTGCATGTTGGACCATTTGCGCGCTTGCGGCAGAATGTAACTCTTGGTAACGACGTGCAAATTGGGAACTTTGTAGAAGTCAAAACTGCCGTGATTGGCGCAGAAACCAAAATGAAGCATCTATCCTACGTTGGGAACGCAACGATTGGCAAAGGCGTCAACATTGGTGCGGGCAGTGTAACTTGCAATTACGATGGTATCCAAAAAAATGTAACCGTTATTGAAGATGGTGCCTTTGTTGGGAGCAATAATACCTTAATTGCGCCGCTGACCATTGGTGAAAATTCATACACAGCAGCTGGTTCAGTGGTTAATAAAGACGTGCCAGCAGATGCTTTGGCTATTGGTCGTACGCGCCAAGAAAATAAACCAGGCTATGCAAAAAAACTACGCGATGAATCAAATCGTCATGCAAATGGACAGCACATTGAAAAGATGGATGCTATTTTGCACGATGATCCACAATTTCAGTTTCGTGGGGCAGTTAAAGATTCAGATCAAAAAATAGAGTTTTAATGAGATTTTTTCACACCGCGGATATACATTTTGGCGTTGAGAATTATGGCAAAGTAGATGTGAAGACGGGTATCCACACCCGTCTTCTAGATTTTGCAAAAAACCTTGATGTTTTAGTTCAAAAAGCTATCACTGAAAACATAGACTTTGTGATTTTTTCTGGCGATGCGTATAAGACGGCAAACCCAACACCAACACAACAAAAAATGCTTGCAGAGCGTATGTTGCGGTTGCAGGCGGCAGGGATCCCTGTTGTTATTGTTGTTGGCAATCATGATCATCCGTTGAGCTTTGGCAAGGCCCACGCATTAGATGTTTTTTCTTATCTCCCCGTTCATGGGTTTCATGTGTTTGCTCGCCCTGGAACGCAGGTTATCCAAACAAAAAGCGGACCGGTGCAAATTATCGGTATCCCCTGGCCAACACGCAACCAGCTGGTTGCCAATCAGGTACATCATCATAAAAATAATGCAGAAATTGCAGAGTATCTTTCTGAGAGCGTTGGGGCCATTATTCAGCAATTGGCAGCAACGCTTGACCCGGCTTTGCCCACGGTACTTGGGGGGCATTTAACAGTGAGTAGCGGGGTTTTTTCAGGGTCTGAAAAATGTGCGGTTTATGGCACTGACCCCATATTTCTTCCATCGCAATTAGCCATACAACCGGTTGATTATGTTGCGCTTGGGCATTTACACCGGTTTCAAGATTTAAATGTTGGTGGAACCCCGGTTGTCTACGCAGGATCTATTGAACGTGTTGATTTTGGGGAGCGCAAAGAAGAAAAGGGATTTGTTGATGTGACCATTGCCGATGTTGGTGGGGTGAAAAAAACAACCTATTCTTTTATTGAACTACCAACACGCAAGATGCTGCAATTGGATATTATTCTTACGCCGCTGGGAGATCATACGATGCAAATCATTGAGTCTATTGGCCAGAATGATATTACTGATGCGATTGTTAAAATTTTGTATCACTTGCCAGAAGGGGAGCAAGACCGTGTTGACTTAACGGCCGTGCTGCAAGCAACTTCCAAGGCAATGTATGTTGTTGGTGTAATGCCAGTCCATAAAACGGCTGTGCGTGAAAGACGAGCTGCGTTAAAGGTTGATATGGATTTAACGACTCTGTTGAACCGGTATTTTGAAGTGAAAAAAATATCTGTGGAAGAAAAACAGGCGTTAATTGAACAAGCTTTTATTTTGCAACATGAACTGGATACACAGGAGCTTGAGCAAGGGTAGTTGCTAAAAATGCA
>JBIIJF010000106.1:0-3407 GCA_044234015.1 Candidatus Babeliales bacterium | reverse complement strand
ACCTGTCTGCGCATGAATCACCCGCGCCTCGACCAAAAAATGGCTCAGCAAGTACTGAAAATAATGAATGTTAATGTACACTGACCCACCAACAGTCCCAGGAATGCCACTGAACTCTTCCAGGCCACAGAGGTTATGCGCCAGGCATTCGTTAATTAACCGCTCCATGCTCACGCCAGCCCCAGCCGTCACACGGTCCCCATCAAACTGGATATCCTGCAGTTGCGGGCGAATAACCAGCCCTGCAAACCCGCTGTCACTAACCAGAATATTGGCACCCTCTCCCAGCACAAACATCGGCAAGCGATTATAAGCCGCATAGGAAAGGGCTTCTGCAAACTGCCCTGCGTTTCTAGGCTCGGCATACCAGGCAGCTGGCCCACCTGTTCTAAACCAATTTTTATCTGCCAAAGAGATATTTTGTTGTATTAACATAAGTTTTCTACGTGTCAAGAGTTGCTGTTACTTACCGTGTTTTTAATTACAAGTAATAAAATCATTGAGATTTATTAGGCACATACTTTAAGCTTTAATCAGATGGGCGTGCCATAAACACCAGGCAGGAGTGTAGCACTAGCAACACAATTGTCACGTACCATTCAAGGGGGGAAACATTATCAGCTTGGGGGAAGGGAACCGTCATGCACATACGCAAAGCATGTCAACGGCTTGCCATGACTACACTTGTAGGTGTCGTCTTATTGGGCAACGTCTTTGGCGAAAATACAGTACCAGGTGAAACAGACACAAAAAGCACACTTGAGTATTTTGATGTCCAATGTGAGCAGCTCAGCCAGCAAATGATAATCAAGGCATCACGTGAAATAACGTGTAAAAAAATGCTTAATGCTGAGAAACATCAACTAATACTTGATATTCAAGGCCTCACCATTACCGACACTGACAAACTCATGATTCAGGGTAAAGCACAGCAACTCAAGGAGCTTGGGTGCCTTGAAAATATTAACTTTGCCGAGGACACACCAAACAGCACGCGCATGATCTTCACGTTTGTACCACACAAAATAATGCAAGATGCTGATTCCAATGAGATGGTTAAAACAAAAAACAAATTCTTAATTCGCTCGTGTGCCTACAAAAAAACCTTCACGGTGGATATTTTCCCAGAAGAGGCTTTAAAGAAAATCGTACACAAAGATTCTTACATTAAACTTGCTGCTAACGATATGCAAAAAAGCGATTATGGCGCGCCACTGACGCACGTACTCAAGCCACTGCGTATTATTATTGACCCTGGACATGGCGCCAATGATAAAGGAGCCAAAAGCCACCACAATTTATTAGAAAAAGATATTACGCTGGCAATCGGCAAAGAGGTCCACAGCATTCTTAAAGATAAAGGCTATCAAGCCTACCTTACGCGCTGCACAGACACCGATATATCTCTAGCTCAACGCACCTCTATTGCCACACAATTGCAGGCCGATTTTATGGTCTCGATTCATGCAAATTCAAGCGGCAAGCCACTGTCTGCAGCCAACGGGATAGAAACGTATTACTTCCCCGCAAAAGAGCTGCAAAGCAAAGAGTCTCTCGATTTTATGTTTGTGAATTATCCAAAAGACATGGCCATTATCAATGAGCTCCAAGCCGGGGTGCGATCGATGGTCCGCTCATCGTACAACCTGGCAAAAACGGTCCACGAGACAACCTTAGCCACACTGGGGGCCTCGTCATACGGCGCCCCACAGAATCGTGGCGTAAAAGCTGATTTTTTTAGATTATTTCTTAAGAACCATATTCCCTGTGCTCTTGTTGAGGTTGGCTTTCTGACCAATCGCCAAGAGGCAGAAAAATTAGGCGATAAAAAATATCGCTCTACCATTGCCCAAGGCATCGCGAATGGTATTCAAGCCTTTATTCAAGCACACTAGTTTGAACAACTTCCCAAAAACATAAAATAGCAGGGCGCCTTCTCGGCCTGATGCAAATTTTTAAGCACCTGTAACGTCACTGGTTTACGAAGCTGCTTCACTAAAACACGCAAATCTTTTGGCAGTGCATCAAGACTAATTCCCCAACCCCCTGCATCTTGCGGCAAGGCAACATGGTACATTTCGTTAAACGATAACAGCACCGTCCGGTTTTTTGGATGCTCAAAATCTGCTTGCTGGCAGAAACGACGCTCAAAGATCACCCTACCCCGAACAACCCCATCCTGATCACGCACCTGCCATGTCGTTGTACTCAGTGGCAACTTTTGCTCAACCCCAGTGGCAAGCTTAGCGGTAAAAACTCCATCCTCATGATAGTCCGTGCGCACCAGATGATATTCACGGCCATCAATCGTAAGTGTAACACTGTCACCAATCCCATGGTCATTTTCACCACCATCAAGCAGCCACGTGTATCCATCTGCATAGAAATCTTCTTGCGTTTGTAGCATTGGGTCAATAGAACGAATAGTGAATAGCCTTGTTTTGGCGCGCAGTAATGCATGCAAAATTTCACGCATGTCATTGCCCCCTGCCACGTACACAATCTCTTTGGCATTTTTTGCAGCTTGCACCAGTTGTTTTAAACAAGCGCCATGCCAGTTCCGCCAGCCATGCCCCACCAACTGCTGCCAAATGACTGACTGAGCCAAGCGTGCCATCTGGTGCTGAGCAGGATTGTTCAAGTAGCCACTAAAACGCTTAAACTGCTTAGCATAACAGGTTTCAAAAAGAACGTTTGCGACGGTAAACATTATCTTGTGAGTTGCGTCATCATTTTTTTGTAAAAATAATAATCTAAAAAAAGTGTTGTATTGCTTGATAGTATCTTGCAAAACCTGCTCTTCCTCTTGAATATTCCTGACTGGTGAACACCAGTCACTAGATGCCAATCTTTTTAAAAAGCGCCCACTGTCGTGCGCCATTTCATTACGTATCGCATCAAATTGATCTGTTACCCCTATAATCACACCATGTGCATCGCGGACAAAAATCGTATCCAGCAATGGCCGCATGGGCACTAACCAGCGAGTCTGTTTTGTATCGTAGGCAGCAATACGTTGAAAAAAATCTGGGCTGGAAAGATTACCAGCCCATGCCAAGGAACAATCATCAAATACTTTTTGCCATGTCAGCCATTTACCAAAAACTTGATTTTCAGTTTTGGTAATGCCATACCCCGTTGTCATAACCAAGCATAACGTCCCTACAACGCGCTTAATCATAGCCCCCCCTAAAAAATATGGTTTATTTTACGCAACTCCCCAAGCGAATAAACGAAAATTCTTTGTTATCTGCTTTATTCAAATTAACTGCTAAACGAGAGCTCACTGGTTTATGCAGTTGTTTGATATAAATCTGCAAACCTTTTTTAAATAGTTCAGGCTTAATGCCCCAATTTTCATCATCTGCACAGGTAATAAAATGTAGTTCATTGAAAGACAGCAAGAG
>JBIIJF010000105.1:0-3443 GCA_044234015.1 Candidatus Babeliales bacterium | reverse complement strand
GTTGGTATTATTGTTGGTACCTATTCCTCAATTTACATTGCAAGCCCTGCTACCCTTGCAATTAAGCTCAAAAAGTAGTTTTTTAAAGGCCGTTTGAATTAATTTTTAAAGTATGCTTTACTACCAAAGTAATGGCAGAACAATCGTTCAAACGGCCAAAAATCATTGATTTCTCCTTATTTATTTCTGTAGATTAAAGAACGTCGGATATTTTATCCTGTCTTTTTTCAATCTATGCACAAATCTCAACAGAGATATTTCATTTTTCTAGGGTACGATGGATAACAAAAAAAAATTAGTTCCTGCGGACGTTGAGCTTGGCTCAGACATTCCCCAGCAGAACAACGATGAGCAACAATCTGTGTCTGCTCACGAACAAGAAAATACAAACAGCAGTGCCGTTGTTGATCAACACGCTATACAGTCTCAAGTTCTGAGCAGGGATCAACAACAACCTCGCCGCTCTTCCCAGCAACAACGCCATCGTAATGATGCAAGAAAAAGCCAAAGCCAACAAGGCGACCGACGCTCCCAAGGGGAACGACGTGATTTTCGCGATGGGCAAGATCGTAATAATAAAGATCGTGGCGATAGAAATGATCGCCACGATCGTAACTTTAGATCCCCCTACGGCAATAGCGCTACTAGCGGCAACATTAATCCTAACGCTCGCCAACAAGCACAATACCACCAGCAACAGGAAAATTTAGACGAAATTATGCAAGCGCCAGTCAATGATAATGGCCAGCCGATGAAGTCTATCAACGTCCAAGAGCTCAAGGAAATGAATATTACCGCGCTGGTAACCTATGCTCAAGGGCTCAATATCCCTGACGTTGCTTCTCTCAAGCGACAAGAAATTATTTTTAAGATTCTAGAATCACAATCAGATCAACGTGTTGAAATTTGGTGCGAAGGAATTTTAGAGCGCCTACCAGACGGCTTTGGCTTCCTGCGCTCACCTAAATTTAATTATGTTGCCGGACCAGACGACATTTATGTCTCTCCTGCACACATCAAACGTTTTGGTCTACGCACTGGCGACAGCATCAAAGGCACCGTACGTAAGCCAAAAGAAGGCGAAAAATACTTTGCCCTGCAACGTGTGGAAAGCATTAACTACCAGCCACCAACACACGTTTCCACAAAAACAGTATTTGAAAATCTAACACCACTGTTTCCAAATCAGAAATTTAATCTTGAAGGTGACCCAACAGTCGTTTCAACCCGCATCATGGACATCTTAGTCCCTATTGGTAAAGGCCAACGAGGTCTGATTGTAGCGCCACCAAAGACCGGTAAAACCATGCTTGTTAAAGAGCTGGCAAATACCATTCTGCGCAACAATCCAGAAGTCATTATGATGATTTTGAATATTGATGAACGTCCAGAAGAAGTAACTGACATGGAACGCTCCGTCAAAGCAGAAGTAGTCAGCTCCACATTTGATGAGCACGCCACACGCCACGTCCAAGTAGCAGAAATGGTGCTTGAAAAAGCAAAACGCTTAGTCGAATGCGGTCATGATGTGGTTATTCTTCTTGACTCCCTCACTCGTCTTGCTCGTGCATACAACACGCTAGCACCTGCCTCTGGCAAAGTGCTTACTGGTGGAATAGATGCCAACGCATTGCACCGTCCAAAACGCTTTTTTGGTGCCGCACGTAACATTGAAGAAGGTGGCTCCCTCACTATTCTTGCCACGGTCCTAGTAGAAACCGGCTCTCGCATGGACGAAGTTATTTTTGAAGAGTTCAAGGGGACTGGCAATATGGAAATCCATCTGACCAGAAAACTATCCAATAAACGTATTTTCCCTGCCTTCGATATTCAATCATCCGGTACGCGTCGCGAAGAATTGATGCTATCTGAAGAAGAAATGAAGAATTTGTGGGTTCTCCAAAAATTCATTGGCACCATGAGTACCAATGAAGGTATGGAGCTCCTTATCGATCGCATGCGTAAAACCAAGTCGAACGCTGAGTTCTGGGAACAAATGTTCAAGAAAAAAGCCGATCTAAAATAAAAACAGCATGCACAATTTATGATGATTTTAGGTATCGAAACTTCTTGTGATGACGTTGGGGTTGCTGTTTTCGACAGCAACCTCCAAAAAATTGTCTCGCATGCTCTGTTCACCCAAATCGATTTACACAAAATTTACGGCGGCGTGGTACCTGAAATCGCTTCTCGCTCAATGCTAGAAAAGATTGATGTTGTTATCACACAGACCCTTAGCCAGGCAAATATATCGCTTGATAGCATGGATACTATTGCCGTAACCAATCGCCCTGGCCTAGTTGGCTCGCTATTGGTGGGCATCTGTTTTGCGAAAGGGATTGCTCTTGCCCTTAACAAAAAAATCATTGGGGTCAACCATCTGGAAGGCCATATTTTCTCTGCTTTCCTGAAGCAAGATGGCTCGGTCAACACAGAATTGACCTTCCCTTTCATTGCATTTTCTGCTTCCGGTGGACACACTGCACTCTACCTTGTTAAAGATTTTGGCAAGTATGAAGTTATCGGCCACACGCTTGATGACGCAGCGGGGGAAGCTTTTGATAAAATTGCAAAGATGCTCGGCCTTGGCTATCCAGGCGGCGCCATCATTGAACGGCTTGCTGCTGAAGTTGGTTTTGAAGATTTCTTCCACTACCCCAGAACAAAACCTAATCCACAGGGCATTATTAGTTTTAGTTTTTCTGGACTCAAAACTGCAGTGCTGTACGATTTAGTTAAACGCGGAGCTTACGACATGACCTCGGGGCCAATCACAGAGGCAATCACGCCAGAATTGCGTCAACATGTCGCCAGCTCACTGCTCGTTTGTATTGGTGATATTTTTCAAAAAAATGTTCTGCGTGCCATCAGGCGCTACCCAGAGGTTCAAGCAGTCACCTTTGTTGGTGGTGTTGCTTGCAACAAATATTTAAAACAACGCCTCCTTGACCTTTGTCTCAAAAACAAAAAAAAGTTTTTCTCCTCAGCCCCTGCATTCTCAACGGATAATGGAGGGATGATCGCCTTTGTCGGCAGCTACCTTGCAGGTCAGGGACAGTACACCGATTTGCACCTTGATGTTGCAAAAGCAGATGGCGTACTCCGCAAATAAGGCTCTCTCAAAAAAGTAATTTCTTCCAACGAACAAAATCCAATTAATCTATCACTATTTTTTGGTAGAGTACTTTCAGATTTGTTTTTATTACAAAATATAACTATTGAAGTACGGTAACTAGCGTTAAAATAAGAAAAAAGAGAGGCAGGACAACCAGCCTTTCTTTTTTAATCCCTAAAACGGAGATTCAAATGTTACAGTCTTTTTTCTTGATCATTAGTATTTTATGTGCCGTTAAAGGTAGCCATGCAGCCGCAACGACTACTGACAGAGACTCGGTATATATGGCCATCTATGAGGCCATAGGTACGCATCAAGCACTCATGCA
>JBIIJF010000104.1:0-3457 GCA_044234015.1 Candidatus Babeliales bacterium | reverse complement strand
CATTGTACGTGCGAACTTTTCCAAGTCCGACGTCTTTTTTTCTCATCTGTTCTACGTTATTTGAAATCATGTTAGCGTCCTTTCATGTCACGCCGATTACGTACGCAACATGTTAATACAATTAGAATTTTGAATCAAGCTTTGCAAATCTAGGTTTGTCGAATGTACATTTTTATTGCTCATGGACTTAGCGTACGAGAAGTAGAATATGTTGTCAAACAGGCACTATTGGTCACCCTACATGGACAATAAATTACAAAATGATTACTTAGTGAAATCTCATTGACACCGAGAAACAATAAAGTCAGACTGAGCAGCTAAATCTGACTGTTTAAACGAGGAACTTTCATGGCACTTACCAGAGCCTGGCAAATGATTCAGGCTGCAACAAACATTACCCTATTAACCCATTATAAACCTGATGCAGACGGCGTATCCGCTTGCGCTGCGCTTGACCTTATTTTGCGTAAAATGGGCAAAAACGTGCAAGCTGTGTACCCAACCAAGCCAGAAACCTCGTTAAGCCGCCAGCCACAGGATGTATTAGTTGCCTCACACACGCTAACCCCCGATTTATTGATTGCTTGCGATACCGCAAATTATGAGCGTTTATACTACCCAGAGGCATTTCACCGCATTCCACTCATAAATATTGACCATCATGTCAGTAATTCAATTACGGGCGTTATTAACATTATCAATCCGGCAGCTGCAAGCACCTGCGAAGAACTTTTCTATTTGTTAATGATCTGGTGCCCTGAGCTCATAGATTCTGCCGTTGCAGAGTGCCTGTTGTTTGGTATTTTGTACGATACCCAGGTATTTCACACCCAATCAACCACCGCTCGTAGCTTGCGCACCGCAGCCGCCTGCATTGATTATGGCGTGAACATGTTTGCGCTCTCTCGCGAGCTTTTATCTAACAAAACGCCAACCATGATCAAGTTATGGGGCGATATTTTACAAGCAGCAACGATTGATACAGAAAAACAGGCCGCATGGGCCGTGGTCCGCCAAGCGGATTTAAAACGCCATGGCGTAACGCTAGACTCTATTGTTGGGCTGAATAATTTTTTAGCCGAGATTGCACTCATTGATGTAACGGTACTCTTTTGTGAAGCAGAAGATGGTTCTGCAAAAATTTCTTTGCGTTCAAAAACACGCGACGTCAACCAGATTGCACAGCGCCTTGGTGGTGGCGGTCACAAGCATGCAGCAGGCCTTGCCATGAAAATGCCCGTCGATGAAGCGGTGGCAAAGCTCACTGCACTGCTTTGATATAATTATTTCTACCCCATGGTAAGTGATGGTGGCGCTGGGTGGCCATCAGTTTTTATTTTCTCTTCATCACCAAAAATTAGTGAACGAAATTTTTTCGTATCACAACCACAGCACTGTTGACAGGTAGCTCGATTACAAGTAAGTAAACGCCAACAACTACCACAGTCGTTACAAAGCTCATCATAAACACTGCATTTCTGTGCCACTACGACATCTGGGGCTTGCTGCTCAGGCGGGGAAACTTCATGACCATCATTCTTTAGGTAGACGCAATCCGCATCTAACCCATCAGAGCCCTTCATATGCCTATCGAGATCAGCAACCGTACCTGATCTTCCTCTTCTTATATCAGCAGCATCTGCTGACACAACTACTAACCCACTCAACAGCACAATCATAAACCATATTTTCTGCATACTATTTCTCTTCTGAGGCTAGAAAGGCCTGACAATCAAGCGCTGCCATGCAACCAACACCGGCTGATGTAATCGCTTGTCTGTAACGATAATCAGCAACATCACCCGCAGCAAAAATGCCCGGCACGCTTGTTTTTGTGTGGCCAGTAAGCGTCAAATAACCGTACGCATCCATGGCCAATTTGTCTTTGAACAGGCTTGTGTTTGGGTTGAATCCAATCGCGATAAAAACACCCTGCGTGGCTAACGTCGTGCGCTCTTTTGTTTTTTGATGCTCAAGCACAACACCAGTTACATGATTTTCGTCACCGGTTATTTCAACAACCGTACTGGTATAGCGGAACGTAACCTTGGGGTGCGATAAAACTTTATCTTTGATTGGATCGTTGGCTGTAAGCGCATCTAAGATATGCACGATGGTCACTGATTTTGCAAAGTGTGTCAGATGCTCAGCCTCAGTTACTGCCGTATTGCCACCACCAACAATCACAATATCTTTGCCTTCAAAAAATGGTGCATCACACGTTGCACAGGTTGAAACCCCTTTTGCCCAGTACTCTTGCTCACCAGGACAGCCAAGACGCTTGCTGGTGGCTCCGGTGCAAACAATTACCGTGTCTGCCATAATTTTTTTGCCACTGTCTGTTCTTACCACAAATGGCCGGCTCGTTGTCTCAACGGAAACCACACTTTCCATAAGCAGTTCTGCACCGCAGGCCTCTGCGTGAGAACGCATATTGATCATAAGTTCTGGCCCTGGGATAGAAACATTGCCCGGCCAATTTTCAACATTAGTGGTGGTCATCAATTGGCCACCTGGCTGCGTACCTTCGATCACCAGCGTCTTTAATTTTGCTCTTGATGCGTAGATCGCTGCCGTCAGACCTGCTGGCCCAGAGCCAATAACTACTAATTGATAGTTCATTCCTTGTCCTTATTAATCACTTTGTTGTCCTATTTTGCAAAAAAGAAGCTCTATTCTATACTACGGATGCTATCTGGAAAAGATTCAATTCTCTAACCGAAAGAGCTCCTATGATTTTTGTTGGCCAAAAAGCCCCTGATTTTACCTGTGATGCCGTTGTTGATGGGCAACTTAAAAAAGTTTCTCTGCACGACTTTGATAAACAGTACAAACTTATTTTCTTCTACCCACTCAATTTTACTTTTGTCTGCCCAACGGAGCTGCACGCTCTTCAGGCACACTTGGCTGATTTCAAAGAGCGCAACACCCAAGTACTTGCGGTATCCGTTGACTCACAATACAGCCACTTGTCATGGCTCACTACCCCAAAAAGTAACGGCGGGATTGAAGGCGTTAGCTTTCCACTCCTTTCTGACCTGACAAAAACAATTGCACGCGATTACGGCGTTCTTAACGAAGCTGCTGGCGTTGCCTTGCGTGGCGTCTTCTTGCTCGACAAAGACAATGTCGTACAACATGCAACCATCAATAATCTTGCCCTTGGCAGGAATATTAGCGAATTTGTTCGCCTCGTTGATGCGCTCCACCACGTTGAAACCGTTGGAGAAGTTTGCCCAGCTGACTGGCAAGCTGGCAAAAAGGGCATGACCGCAACCCCTGCTGGTGTCCGTTCCTACTTCAGCTCACCACAGTAATTCAGCCTGTAATAATTGATACAAAAACAGCTGGATTTGCCGCTGTTTTTGCCTAAAATACACAAAGCCCCACCCCATGGTATAGTAGCTCTGGTAAATACAAAAATACAACTGGGTGGGGCTCATGGTGTATACCTTTA
>JBIIJF010000017.1:0-10947 GCA_044234015.1 Candidatus Babeliales bacterium | reverse complement strand
CCCAACAGACTAAGAAGCCTGCATGGTATCATCAACAATCCGCACACGCTCAATACTTATTGTTTTACCACTTTGTGTGTCAACCTCAACCCAGCACCCACTCAGTACGTACGGGGGCTTTTCTTCAACCACAAACTTACCAAGTTTGCGATGTTGCAAAAAGCTTGGGAGCATCCCGGAAAACTCCATACCAAGAACAGAATAGAGGGCGCCACAACCACCAAGATCAGTCATATAGCTGGTACCACCTGGCTGAATCATCTCATCTGCTGTTTGAATATGGGTATGTGTCCCATAAATCCCGCTAATTCTACCGTCAAAATACATGCCCATGGCACGTTTTTCTGACGTTGCATCCGCATGAAAATCAAGGAAGATAAGGTTTGTTTTTGTTTTCAAGAAGGTGAGTAAAGAATCCATTGCACGGAATGGGCAGTCTAAATTGTCTTTTGAATAAACCCGACCATGCAAATTAACAACCGCAACCGAATGACCTTGCACATTAATTATTGTGTGCCCCTTGCCCGGCATACCTGGGGGATAATTCCCTGGCCGGATAACATCAGACCGATCATTTAGTGCTGCGTAGAGCTCTTTTTGATCCCATGCATGGTTTCCGGTTGTAACAACATCAGCCCCGTTGTGGCGTAAGAAATCAACAATCTTAACGCTCAAACCCATGCCATTTTTAACAGCGTTCTCTGCGTTTACAATTATTGCATCAATCTTGTGGCGCTCCTTGAGTTGGGGCGCCCATTTTTGAAACATTGCCACACCAGGACATCCAATGATGTCGCCGATAAAAAGAAGTCTAATCGTTGTTGCCATTATAGTTATCGAGCCGCCTGAATAAAGCGTTTTTCACGGATTACATTTACTTTAATTTCACCAGGAAACGCCATTTCTTGTTCAATGCGTTTTGCCAAATCGCTAGCAAGCAAATAAGCTTGCTCGTCGGTTAAGCGGTCTTCATCGACAATAACTCGAATTTCACGGCCAGCTTGAAGGGCAAAAGCACGCTTAACGCCCTCAAACGTATTGGCAAGATCTTCAAGTTGCTCAAGCCGTTTGATGTAGGTTGAAAGCGTCTCTTTGCGAGCCCCTGGGCGTGATGCAGAAATCGCATCAGCCAAGTGCACAATAAAGCCATAAATACTTATTGGTGGGACCTCTTCATGGTGACAAGCAATTGCGTTCACAATCAATGGATCTTCACCATACTCTTTGGCCAAATCACCACCGATCAGTGCATGCGGACCATCAACCTCTGCTGAAAGCGCCTTGCCGATATCGTGCAACAACCCACCACGAGCCGCCATTTCTCCATCAAGACCAAGCTCTTGGCCAATCATGCGGGAGAAATAAGCAACCTCTTTACTGTGGATAAGGTTATTTTGGGTATAGCTGGTACGGAAGTGGAGCTTACCAACAAGCCTTAGGATCTCTTGATGAACGCCACGGAAGCCAAATTCCAAGATGGTTTGCTGTCCAATTTCAAGAATACTTTGATCAAGCTCTTGCTCACACTTAGCAACAGTCTCTTCAATTCTGGTTGGATTGATACGACCATCAACAATAAGCTTAGCAAGCGTACGTTTTGCAACTTCACGACGAATTGGATTAAAACCTGAGATGGTAATAATTTCCGGCGTATCGCCAATCACAAATTCCATACCAGTAGCCATTTCTAGCGCCTTAATGTTGCGACCCTCCTTCCCAATGATCCGCCCTTTCATCTCCTCGTTAGGTAAATGAATAACGCTGGATGAGTGGAGCGTAACAGTTTCAGCCAAGTACCGTTGCATTGCTGCACACAAGATAGTTGTAGCTTTTTCTTTTGCAGTTTCACGCGCTTCATCTTCAATCTTTGCCACCCATTTCTGGCTAGCAAGTTTTGCATCTTTTTCTATAGTTTCAAACAGAATACGTCGAGCTTCATCTTGCTTCATATTACTCAAGCGCTCAAGCTTAACCATAAACTCTTCGTAGATCCGCTTAAGCTTGGCTTCATCAGCACTTACCGTATCAAGCTTTTTTTGCAAATCACGGTCTTTTTGCTGCAACTCTTTACGTAAGTCATCAAGCAAAATTTCGCGTTGATCGAGCGAATCCTGTTTCTTCTGTGCTTTAGCCTGTGTTTGAGACAGGTCCATTTTAAGTCGTTTAAGCTCAAAATCAAATTCGTTACGACGTTTATTGATATCATTCTTTACATCAATAAGCGCATCACGGCGCATACGTTCTGCATCTTCATGTGCTGTACGAATTAAATGAGCAGCGTCAGTTTTTGCCTGCAACAGCTGTCGCTTGCGTGAATACATCACCAGCAACGTTGCAAAGGAACCACTGAGCGCCCCAGCAACTGTTGTAATTAATACTATTCCATCCATTGCTGTGCCTTTTTTAGTCTATAAAATTGGGGAAAAAATGAGTGGCACAACAGAGCGTTGTGCCGAACAAGAGATACTGAAACAGCGTGCAGCTTAAAGATACGCAGCTATGCAGCGGTTAGTCAGTCAAGCATGACGTTAAGCAACATCAGCAACGAGTTGAACCAAGCGTTCTACCGTAAGGCTATCCTGCTCAATAAGACGCTGATTCTTGGTTAAATCAATAGCGAGATGAAGGGCAACCATAAGAGCTATTTTATCAGCCCCCACTGTTGGCATTTTATCCGTATTGCTCCTGATCAGCGAATCAACAAGCTGTGCAGCCTGAAAAACATCCTGGTCGTGCTCATCTGTCGCTATAGAATATTGCTTACCGTTTATGGTAACTTTTAACTGTTTTTGCATGATTAATTACACTCAATGAGCATTGTCAAGAGCGTTTAAACTGCTGAGCAACGCCTCAATACTGGTAACAATTGCTGCCTTCTCTTGAGCAAGCTCTTGAGAAAATGACGCTTCTTTCAGCAACGACGCCTCAAACTGACGCGCCTGCGACCGTAAAAGCTCTATTTCCTTCTGAGCAGCATCAAGATTAGCTTTTAGCTCTAGGTGTTTTTCAATCAGACGAAGAACCTTCTGCTCAAGCTCTTCTAAATATCTCATTGCTCATTCCTTTTTTCCCATATTTCAAATCGTTTACCTTACTGTTGCAAGGGTAACGATTATGAAATATCAATTGCAATTCATTTATTTTTTTGCAACAAGGGAAACAAGCTGTGCAAACGCTTGTGGCTCAAAAACGGTCAGCTGGCTTAACATTTTTCTATTAATAACAACATTAGCTTTTTTAAGGCTATGAATCAGAACGCTATACGAAACGCCTAATTTTTTAGATGCCGCGCCAATACGGACGATGAACAAGGAGCGGAAATCGCGTTTTTTAAGCTTTCTACCGATGTAGGCAAAGCGCATAGCTCTCATAAGCGTTTCTTTGGCACGTTTGAAAACGTTACCACGTTGGCCCCAAAAGCCTTTAGTTTGCTTTAAAAGACGTTTATGACGATGTTTGGTGACTACACCACGTTTTACACGGGACATTGCTAGACCTCTGTAGTTTAAATTTCAGGTTTATTTATATATAAGAAAAAATTAATAAGGCATCAGTGATTTAATTTTCTTTTCTTGAGAAACATCAACTAATGCGTTACCACGCAAGTCACGAACACGCTTTGCAGTCTTTGCCCACGCGTGGTGGCGGCGAAAAGCTTTAGCGCGTTTGATGTGACCATTAGCGGTCTTTTTGAATCTTTTTTTGCAAGAGGAGTTTGTTTTAACTTTAGGCATAATAGCTTCCTTTTACTTACCCTTAACAAAGAAAATCTTTGTCCATAGAGTATTGCTTCGACTGTCTTTTTCTTCAACTAGACCGGTGATATTCTTTTCAGCTAAATCATTTACGATACGGGCAAAAAACTTTGGCCCTACTGAGTCGATCATTGTGGCTTCGCGACCACGAAACTGCAAGGTAAACTTAACCTTATTGCCTTCAGTAAAAAACTGAATCGCCTGATTAAGCTTAGTCTTGTAATCTTGGTCACCAATATTCGGTCTTAATTTTAACTCTTTAACCACAATTACTTTTTGATGTTTTTTAGCATCATTTATCTGCTTTTTCTTGGCATATAAAAATTTGCCATAATCCATTAACTTGGCAATCGGCACACCATCATTTTCGCCAACTTGCACCAAATCAAGGTTTCTTTCATAAGCTTTGCCAAGAGCCTGTGCCTTACTCAAAAGCCCCAGTTGCTGACCCTGATCATCGATAACCATCAGCCGCTCACAGCGAATTTGATCATTCACATTGTGCTTGTTCAGCGCATCGTTATTGTTACGATCTTTATTCATTGCTTGCTTACCATTATTGTTATTCACTATCGGTTCCCACATCCATATGTACTGGCCCACTCATTTTTTCTCGTACCAGATTATACATTTTATCAAACAATGCTGGCTCTTCCTTCAATCTCTTTAAGCAGTTATCTCGGCCTTGTGCTAATTTTTCGTTATTAAAATTAAACCAAGCACCGTTCTGCTGAACTACTTCATAGGCAATAGCTGCATCGAGCAAATCAAGCTCGCGACTAATACCTTCACCAAACAACAAGTCTACTTCGACGCGCTTAAATGGCGGAGCAACTTTGTTTTTGGCAACTTTAACCAACACGCGATTCCCGATTGGTTTTTCATTTTTCTTGATCATCCCAATGCGACGAATATCAAGGCGAATTGACGCATAGAATTTCAATGCATTTCCGCCTGTAGTCGTTTCATTGTCGCCAAACGGCATACTGTTAATCTTGCTACGGATTTGATTAATAAAAATCAGCACCGTTTTTGATTTGTGCACAATAGGCGTTAGTTTACGCATCGCTTGTGACATAAGACGCGCCTGGAGGCCCATATGAACATCACCCATATCGCCTTCAAGCTCTGCCTTTGGTACAAGCGCAGCTACAGAATCAATTACAATCATATCAACCGCACCAGACCGTACAAGCATTTCGGCAATATCAAGGGCCTGTTCGCCATAATCTGGCTGCGAGATAATCAGATCGTTAATATTAATCCCAATACTGGTTGCATACCCAGAATCAAGGGCGTGCTCTGCATCAATAAAGGCACACACACCGCCAGCTCTTTGTGCTTGGGCGATAGCATGCAATGTAATGGTCGTCTTACCCGAAGCTTCTGGTCCATAAATTTCAATAACACGGCCACGAGGAAAACCCCCAACGCCAAGTGCCTGATCAATCAGAATGGATCCTGTGGAGATAGTCTCCATTTTCAAGCCGGTCTTCTGACCAAGAAGCATCACTGAGCCTTTACCAAACTGCTTATCAATTTGTGCAAACGCAACTTCTAATGCCTTGCTACGCTCCGCTGTTGTTTTAAATGCTTGTTCATCCATCTGCTAATCTCTCTCCGGTTCTGGTTGCATATCAAGAAGACGCTTGTCCTCAATCTCTATTTTAGCATTTCTGTGCAAAGATGCAATAAAAGCCCCAGCCTGTAGCCCCGCAATTTTTGCGGCCTCTTTTTTGGCATACTCAGTTCTTTTTGCAACAAATTCACTCTGCTCAACAGCCTCCATCTCCCCTATCCTTGCCAGGTAGTAATTTTTTTCACTTGCAAAAAAGAGCATATGACCCGTATCTGTCAAATTAAAGAGGCGATCTTTAAAAGTTTTTTCGTCGCCAAACTCTTTCAGGTCCTTAGCACTCGCTACAGCGGAAGTCGCTACAAACGATCCACCAAGCTCACTGGAAATCTGATTCAAGGTTTTTTCACCAGCAATAACTGCCGCATAGGCATTTTTAAGTGCTCGTCGAGCCATCGTTCTTGCCTGGTCATTGATATAATCAGTGGTTACAGCAGGCATGATATCTGCTAGCGCAGAAATATGGGACTTTTTCAGGGTTGTTGCCTGAAAAATAACATACTTATTTTCATGTGCAAAATAACCAAAACCATTCGCTCGTTTTTGGCTGCTAAATAGTTTTTTAGCAATCAGTCCTTCAATATCAGCATCTTTGGCGTCCGATTCGGTTAGCATAGAGCTCTCTTTGGCAACTAAGCCATATTTTTTAGTAAAGGCTGCAAGCACTGACTCATCTTCGCTTGCTAAACGGACAAGCTGTTCCAGCTCTGCACGGATATGGCCCATTGCTCTTTTGGCACGCAATGAAGCCAAAATGTCTGCACGTACAGATTCGAAAGGCTTTTCTGATGCGTTCACACGCTCAACCAACTGAATAATTTCATACCCATCTTTGGTCTTTACCACGGGGGAAACTTCACCTTTTGTTTTCAGTCTGAAAGCAGCTTTTTCAAATTCTGGATCACGCGTGCCTTTAACAGAAAGATCGATAAGACCACCCTGTGCTACTGAAACCGCGTCTTCAGAGTACTGTTTGACCAGGGCAGAAAAATCAGCCTTTTCGGCCTGAGCTTTTTTTAGAATCTCATTTACCTGAGCAGGCATCTTTTTACCAGTTGCCTTAATCAAGATGTGACGCACTTTAACTTTTGGTGGGATGCGGTAGATTGTTGCTTTATTTTTTTCGTAAAAGTTTAACAAAGTAGCCTGATCGATCTCAACTGCATTCGTAACCTTAGTCGTATCCAGCTCCCAGTAGGTCGCCTTGCGCTTTTCTGGAATTCGGTATTTTTCTTTATTGGTCAAATAGTAAGCTTCAAGCTCTTTTTGATCCGTGGGTATTTTTTTTGCCTGTGCTTGGAAATGCTCAAGTTTAACAGTTACAACGTTAAAGCTACGTTTTACTTCATCACGAACAAACGCTTCTTTTGCTAAAAAGCCAGGTACATAAGCAGTTTGCTGCATAAATTTATAAACCATGTCACGCTTAACGTCTTCTTCGCGCTTAGCTTCAAACTCTGCTGGGGTCATGCCAAGGCGCTGCATATAATTATTGTACATAGCAATATTCACGCGCCCATCTTGTCCGATAAATTGTGGCATCTTTTTAATCAGGTCTTTTTTAAACCACTCACGGTCAACACGCATGTTGAGTTGACTTTTAACATGGTCATACAAAGCTTCGCGAACACAATTATCCAAAGCCTTTGCACCGGGATTGTCAAGGCCGTATGCCTGAAGCATCATCTCTTCAGAAAGTCCATACATTTTTGCCATCTGCTTCAAGGAGTTAAGCTGCTCTTGAATACTCACCAACTCTTTGCGATAACGATCAAAATAAATTGGCGAACCATTGACTTTTGCTACCTTAACCTGAGACATACTGCTCGGTGCAAAAACAATTGTTGAAAGACTACCAATCGCAAGGGAGGCTACGACCGCCCACAAAACTATATTTGTTTTTTTTCTATCTCTACCAAAATTATAAACGTTGATCACGAAGGCCCTTTCACAAGAAGAACGTGTCTTATCGTTTCCTTTTTAATACAGCTCAAATTACGTAATAAGTTACGCATTAATAGTAATGAAGTTTACCTCATAAACCCGTTTTTTCCAACTCAAAAAACGATCATTTTCAATCATTTACCCTGTATTTTTATAAAAAACACCGGCGACACGGGCAGGTGCATCTCCAAATGCCCCACCCAGTCATTGATTCCGGCGACACAAACAAAATTGCGATTTGGCGGCGCTTTTGCCGGGTGGCAATACGATAACATTGGCAAGCCATATTTTAATCATTGGTGCAACCTGTGCAAAAAATTCACTGTTTGGATATTTTTAGTCTATTTTAGCCGCACGCGCTATTTCATTGACAGACTGTAAGGATGCTTCATCGAGGCATAGCACCTGGCAACCTGGAGGCACATTAGTAGCCGCCTGACTCCCCCGCATATCGTGAACCAGTTTTTTTAGAAAAATTTCTTGCCGTTTTGCATACTGCCTCGTTCTAGTCCCGATGAGCGTTACCAGCGCCGGGAGGTCTTCTGATTTTCCACCGGCATCAAGCCAAGCAAAAATATCCTGGTACCCAACAAACCCTTTTTTTTCTATAAACGCCCGCCACGAGGTGCCCAAAAGTTTGCGCGCCTCATCAATCCACCCATGCTGATAGATCATCTCATGAGTGCGAGCACGAATCCGTTTTTCAAGCCTAGCGCGATCTGGCAGCAGAACTGCAAGGGTCACGTGAGGAAATGGCATAGTAAAAGTTGGCTTGCATGCTGACGGCAGAACCCCGGTAGTCTGCCAAATAATAATGGCACGCTCAATCCGGTACCGATCTGTGGGCGGAATTTCAGCTGCTCGAGCAGGGTCAACTAGTTTTAGTTGATCCCATAAATCTACTGTTGCTATAGCCTTGAAAGAATCTTGCTCAACAACCGCAATGTGTGGCAAATTGCGCGGCTGATAAAAAAGAGATTTGATATAGAACGCTGAACCACCAACAATAATGGCAAGCTTGCCTGCGGCATTTACTGATGCAACTGCTGCATCAACGGCTTGCCGAAACTGTACCACGCTGATATCACTCGGTTGATCAATCCAATCAAATAAGTAACTTTTATGCGACTGTGTTTTCCATGCTGGCTTTGCCGTACCTATCGAGCAAGCAGTATAAAATTGGGCCATATCAGCATTGATTATGGCACCATTATATCGCCTAGCAAGCTCTTCAGCCAGCCACGATTTTCCTGATGCTGTTGGTCCAGTAATGATGATAACCATAAAATACTATGTTGCCTGCTGGTGTGCTTCGATTTGTAAAAAACTTTTATCATGAAAAATAAATTGCTTAAACGGATTACGCAAAAGCTGAGTTACGACATCACGATCTTTATTTTTCACCACCTGGATTTCTTGGACCAAAAGCTCTTCTGTTGCCAACAGAACGGTACGCTCACCAAACGAAAGATCCTTCTGCTGGGCAATATACATAAGGTCGCGATAAATTTTTGCAACTTCAAGAAGCTTGCCAGCTTGTATTTTGTTTTGATACTCTTTATGGCGCCTGTTCCAACCACTTGGCGTAAAGTCTATGCTATCCAGTATCTTTTCTGGTTTTTTGGAAAGCTCATACAGTCCGGTATTAACCTCCTGCTCACTACTTGGGTATCGAATCCCAATAGTGGCAATGTTGTAGGTCGGGACCAAAATCATCATGTCTTTGAATAGAAAATTAAGTTTAAGAAATTGAATACCTGTTCCCGCAATCATTTTTTCGCTAATTTCACTGACAATGGCAACACCGTGTGCCGGATAAATTACATGGTCATGAAGTTTGAACATAGGATTCCTTTTACTGGAAAATCTCTTCCTTTATGCTAACCCTACAACAACCGCATGCTCTGGCAGCCGCTTACCTAGATAAACGCTCCCAAAAACTTGCTTTTTATGATTAATTACCTTGCTATGAAATGCACCAATGAAGAGGTGCCAAGAAATGCGCCTTAATACATCACGAATAATGCGCCGTAAAACTATGATTGAAACAATAAAAACGATGCCATGCAGAGTGCTTGGCACCATTATAACCCCCATGAAAAAGAGCGTGCCTTGTACGGCGTTTAACTCAACTTTCATGCACCACTTTCTCGTTGCTTAGCATATCTGTTTAGTCCATTACGAAAACAGATCAATGTATGGTAACACAAACGCCACATCAACTAAATAATTTACAAAAAAAGGCTTGTTTAGTGTAAATTATCGCCCAACCTCATGATTATGCTCCACCTTTGTCAGCAGTTGTTATACACTTCCTGTGTACCAAAAAATAACCACGTGGCAAGGGGACGCCAATGACTAACGGTATCGCTCAACAATTTAATAAAAGTTTTAAGTGGACGTTAAGTGGGAGTATTTTATATGAAGCCTGCAAGGCCACACACTGCTTGCTTCTCCTCAAATGCATGCCAACAGCACTTTATGGCGCCATGGGGAGTGTTTTTTCTTTAATCTACCTGGTCACCTACATTGCTGACCTTGGTGCCACAAACTCTTTGCCACCATTTTTACATATTTTAAACAAAAGTAAGGCGAATTTTGCAACGTTTATCACGCGTTACTCGATGACGCCCCACCTACCAATTTTATTTATTAGTGCAGGGTTTGCAACTTTTTTTATGACCACAAAATTCACAACATTACCATGGCTTTGGCTCATCCCAAGCTTAATCATTTTGGAGATGATCAGAACCTTTCTGCGTATGCTGCTCCACAGTACTTTTCTCTCCAAGCGTGTGGTCATTATTGAACTCAGCATTTTTGCCCTTTATTTGGCCATTACCTGGGCAGGAATCTTGTACAGTACAGGCCCTGTCACCCTCAACCACATTTTCATACCACACTTTATTGATTCTGCCCTTTGCGTTATTTTATTTGTCATCCTGGTTGTGCAGTATCAAAAAACTTTACCAAATAAACCCCTATCACTTCCGCCAGCTCTTCATAAGCGGCTTGCGAAAACCAAGCTGTTCAATTACTTGCTGAGAGTTACCCGTAACATGTTTACCAGTAATTTTCTAACACCATTTTTTGCACTGCGTTTTGGGCTTGCCTCTGCTGGCACCTTCTACGTAGCTAGCATGATGGTCAACGGTCTGCAAGCAATTGTAAAGTCAGCGATTGGCTACTCTGGCAATGCCCTGCTGGCAAACCTCAAAGAAGCTGACGAAAACACTAAAAGACAAGCATTCACCACCATCACTAACAAACTAATGGGGATTATTGCCCCAGTCATCATCGTGATTGGGTTTAATTTTAAAAACATACTTATCATAAGTCATCAACAAAGCATACAGTCCGAAACAATTGCTCTGATGCTGCTTTGCCTATTTATGTCTTTCACCGAATTTTTCTTTTTATTGTACGAGCAATTTTATATTATTGAAGAAGCTGCTAGTAGCCTCTTTATTTTTAAATGCATAGAAATGATAGCAATTTACTGCTTTATTCAGCACGGCGGCATATCTCTGCCTGCAACACTACTCGGTTTTATTGTAATTCGCTTATTTAGCTTTTTTGCCATCGCCACAAACGCCTGGTATACCTGGCGCA
>JBIIJF010000001.1:0-36362 GCA_044234015.1 Candidatus Babeliales bacterium | reverse complement strand
GGAGTGCAAGATCTAGCGGGGCATAGCCATTGCTATTTGGAGCGTTGATATCAATACCAGCATCCTGAGCTAATCTTATTTGCATATCGCAATCTTCTTGTGATGTTGTACTTGTTGCGCTTGCGGCAAATGTATGCAATTGGTTATCATCCTCTGACTTAGGCTGGATAGTAATCCTCAAATCCGTATCCGTAATGCCTGTGTTTTTTGAGGCTTTAAAATATCCTGTTGTTTCTGCGTCAAGCCTTTCTTCTCTTAGCGATTCAAAGTCCCTCAAGCCACTAACGTCTGTAATAGTGGTGAATTTAAATTTCTTGAATGCACCACTGAACAGGCGCACCGCAAGGTGTTTATCTTTCAGGGCATTAAGTACTGGGTAAGCTGGGAAATCGCTGATATCACAAGCAGAGAGTGTTTGGGCTGTTTTTTCGGGTGGATAGACATTAAATTCGATTTTAAAATCAACTCCTTTGTCTCGGTAGAGCATGTCCCAAGCAGCCTGTAGGTATTCACGTTTGATTGGGTATTCTGCACTGGGTTTATAGGCATCATCAATAGCATAAAATGTTGCCTTTCGTATTCCTAGGGCCATGAGGGAATGACTAAAAATAACCATTTGCTTCAGGTGCCCTGCGCCAAATTCGATATGATGCAACCGCTCTTCAGCTGGTAGATTGTCTTTGCACCACAGAGCTAGGCCGATTGCTAGTTGATAGCGCATTTCCATGGGGGCGCTTGGACAGCTACACCAGTCAATGGTTGCACCCTTTCGCCCAAGCTTTTCCTCTCGTGGTTGATGCAATGCAAGATCAGGAAATTGCTGTGCAAGAAAGTAGTCGAGACTATTCACTTCTGCGATAGCATCGTTAATGATGGCAACCAGGTCTACGGGCTCTCCTCGGGTGAGCTGATCAATGCGGGCAAAGCTTGGCTGATGAACTTTGCGCCAGGTGGCTTGTATGCGACCGGGCTTACTTGCCTCAGCCCAAGTTTTAGCTGCGGTTTTTTTTTCAAGAAAATTCAAGACCTGGGTTGCGTGCCAATACTCCAAACCCTCGGGGAGCTCAGTATAATCTACCGTGGGATTTGCTTTTTGTGCTATTTTTAAGGCATTTCCTGCATTTTCTTTGCGTGCAATAGCAAGATCAAGAACGGTTTTTTCCTCTTTTAGCTCTATGTTTATATCGAAATTTGGTTCTTGAATACATCTGAATTCTCGGCCTAATGGATTCTCAGTTTCCAGCAGGCTGTTGAGTAGGGGTATGGGGTCTTGTATGGATTTTCCACCAACACCTGCTTCAGTTATGCAAAAAGTAACAAGAAAAATCAGCAGGGATGTGTGCATTATGTATTTTTTAACAAAAGACATTTAATTCTCCAGGGGCACTCCCTGCAATCAATAAACACACAGCAAGCGCCCTAAATATTTTACTTGTTACCATGCTTATCCCTTTTTCTGGATCACAATTAATTATTTCTATTTGAAATATATCAAATTAATTGCCCTTAAAACAATCTTTTTTAGAATACTAAAGACTTAACGCTGACGACTAACCCAGAATCGGCATATTTTTGAGATTTTTACTATTTTGATCAAACGCGGTATCGTTATAAAAATTCCCCCACTCAACAAAAGAGGATGTGTTTGCCATGTCTATGTTGACTCTTTTCTCAAACCTACTGACTAAACAGAACAAACAACACCTTGCTCTACTGCTCCTTGGATCTATTGCTGTTTCCACCATAGAAACTATTGGCATCTCTTCCCTCATGGTCTTTATCAGCGTTGCAACCAATTTTAATTTGATCGAAAAATATAGCTTTTTTAGATATTGCTACCACGCTATGGAATTTCACGAGCCGGCAGCTTTTGTCACCTGCCTGGGGCTGGTCCTAATGTTTTTTTACGGGCTCCGTGCAGCTGTTAACGTTGCACACATCTATTACCTCAGCCAATTTGGTCAAATGCGGCAATATGATTTTGCCCGCAATGCATTCAAACATTTTTTAAACCTGCACTACAGCACATTTGCCCAGCAAAGCAGCCCCCACTGCGCCTACCTGATTAACACGGCATCCATGCAAATAACCCATGTGATCAACGGCAGCTTGGCGATCATTGCTGAAGCAATCACGGTTATCGCAATCTATGGCATGCTTTTTTATGTTAATTGGAAAATGACCTTGGTACTCAGCCTGCTGCTGAGCATTAAAATGCTCCTCATCATCAAGGCCTTTTCTGGCAAAATTACCGCTGCTGGCCGGCAAGCACAAAGCCACGGATTAGCACGCGACCGGGTTTTTAACCAGGTCTTTGGAAACTATAAAATTTACAAATTACTCAGTAACCCCGAGGCCTACACGGCCACATTCGAAAAACATGCGTACGGCTTTTCACGTGCCAACAACGTCAATATGGTCTGGCAGGGATTACCCCGTTTTGTCCTAGAAACCGTTGGTTTTTTACTATTGATTGGCGTTATGGTGTATGTGTTGTTCCGGTACAACAATGCTCAATTCGTCCTACCCATCGTCTCCATGTATGCCCTTGCGTTCTACAGGTTCCTGCCCTCCATCACCAAAATACTCTCCAGCTACAACCAAATTATTTTTAATAAAAATGCCATTGCACCCTTCTTGGCCGCCCTCAATGAGCCAACAGAAAATCTTGGCAAGGCGCCCATACATTTTGCCAGCAGCATTACCGTCAGCAACCTCAGTTTTGGCTACAGCCCAGCTAAACCTATTTTAAAAAACATTTCGTTAACCATTCGGCACGGCGAACGGATTGGCTTTGTTGGCGAGAGTGGCGCCGGCAAAACAACGCTCATCGACCTTTTGGCAGGCCTTCTTACGCCAACGGCTGGTAGTATTAGCATCGATGAAACCATGCTAGACACAACCACTCTCAGGGCCTGGCGGCAACAGATTGGGTACATTCCCCAACAGGTCTTTCTGTTTGACGGCACGATTGCTGAAAATATTGTCTGCGGACGAGAAGTAAACGAAGAACAAATTTGGCAGGCACTCAGACAAGCACGGCTTGATACATTTGTTATAGAAAAAGGCGGCCTAAAGGCGCGCGTCGGCGATGCTGGCATCCAGCTCAGCGGTGGTCAGCGACAGCGGCTCGCCATTGCCCGAGCCCTCTACGGCAATCCATCGGTATTAATTTTGGACGAAGCAACATCCGCACTCGACAACGAAAATGAAGAGCACATCATGCGGGAAGTGTACGATAATGCCACCAACAAGACATTATTGATTATTGCCCATCGCCTGACAACGATTCAGCGGTGTAATCGGATTGTTAGTATCGCTGATGGGCACGTTGTAGAAAGGACGCTAACTAAGAAGCTCAATCCTGATCAGCATCATAACCAGCATCCTTACGGTACCAAGAGTTGAACGCATGACCTACTGCTTTTTTTGTTGCAGCTACTTCTTTTTTTATTGCAGCAGCAGCTTGCTCTTGCTGAGCAGTGAGCCTATCTGCTTCTCTAGCATTTTCAGCAACAAGATCCATCATCCCTGAATCAATAGCATTATTTAACCATATTTTTCTCATTACGGGCTTTGCGGTTAATGCCCCTTGTATCCAGCTAGCCATCTGCAATAATTGAATCAATTCGTGCTTCCGATTAATGAAATCGGACTCCCTAGATTTATTTTTAGATTTATTTGCGAAAATATTATTCCACTCTTCAATCTCTGGACCTAGATCAAAAAAGGTTTCTCGAGCTAATTTTAATATGTCCACGGGAATACACTCCTTGTCTCCTAAGCCTCTTAAATAGCCATAGACAGGGCCCGCATCACTGATGCGAATAGCTTTCTTCAGTTGTTCTTCGCTAACTCTGGTAGATGGAGCTGCACAAAAAACATCCCCAGCTGTCATCACCAAGCAGCTCAGCGCCACAGGCGCCAAAAAACGATTTTTCATCATGAATTCTCCATGTTAAACATAATCAAACCTTATTTAATTATCTATTTGAAATATGCAAAAATATGTGCCGGAGGGCTATAGTACTGCAAAATAGGTTAGTGCGCAAGCAAAAAAAGACTTTTGCTTCCCCTGTCGTAGCAACATTAAAATACAAATGTAAATTTATTGCTTGGGGCGCAGGTAGCGGTAGCGAGTCTGAATAAAAAAACACTTAAACAAAAAAAATTGGATCTAATGTCTCATTTTGGTATTCTTAACGCTCCCAATCAAAATATATTTTTAAGAACATGGCCACCTACACAACCACCGTTTGATTTACCCGCGAAAGAATGCAAATGTTCCACCGATTTCATATTCACCTCATGCTTGCCATGGTAATGATTACACTAGCTCAGCAACCGATCTTTGCCGCTAGTGTCGCCGATTATATGGCGGCTCTATCAGGAAAGAAGAGTCCCGATTGGTCAGAATGCGATTATATTTGCCTGGACTGTGATGCATGCTTCTTCAGTGAACAAGATCTGGTTAAACATACTTCTGCACGCGGTTGCCACTCTGGCCCTACGGGACAAAAAGAGCTAAAAGAACTTTTGCTAAATAAAAAAGCTGCTCTAGAGGAAAAAAATGCCAGAATTGCCTATCTGAATTCCATGATTGCCTATTGTAATCGTGAAATATGGCAAACTTTCATAGATTTAGCCAATCGGCAAAAAAACACTGCAGCTGCCAAAAATGCTAAGCGAGTTTGCAGGTAATCAATCTGGCAAACCCTTACCGTTATTTATTCAGAAAATAAATATTCACACGGAATAACTTTTTGGTGGCAAAAAGCATCCCAAGCGTTACTCCTGCAAGTGCTGTAAAAATACCCCAATACAAAAAGCTTCCCGTTGGCAACCACCAGCAATCGAGAGCAGCGATCCATGGATGCAGCGATTGCAGTAAGCCATAAAAAACCGTCAGGCCAAGCACAAGCTGTACAACATACCGCCACAAGAAGTGGGCGTAAGCCCCCAGGTGGAACGTGATGCGATGGGTGCGGTGCAAGAGAATCAAAAGCGTCAGCGTCATTACTATTGCAGAAAAACTGTTGGCAAAAGCAATACCAAAGGCACCCCAAAAATACATACCCACCAGATCGCACAGAATATTCACGCCTGCACACAGGCCAGAAGCCATGGTTGCTGACCAGGTATCTTTCATCGCGTAGAACATACTGAGCAGAATTTTATTGAGGCACAAAAAGCCAAGCCCGATCAGGTAGAGCGTTAAAATAATGCCACCTTCATGCACCTGCTCAGGCGTTGCTTTGCCACTAAGCAGAAAGCCAAATAAGGATTCTGAGGTAAAAATAAGAAGAACCGTTGCTGGCAAAATAAGCCAGCTAACCAATTTAGTCACCTCGAGCAGATAAAAACTGAGGCGCTTTGGTGCGAACAGCACCAATCGAGAAAAATGGGGGAGCAAAACGCTGGAGAGGGCTATGGCAAACATCCCTAGCGGAATATTCATAAACCGTGAGCCATAGTACAAGAGCGAAACAGAACCCTTGGGCAAAAATGATGCCAAGCTTCCGCTCACAAACAAATTCAATTCAAAAATACTAACGCCAAAAAGACACGGTAAAAACTTTGTCAGCACAGATTTAAAGGCTGCTTTGGCACCAGGGTCAATGGGATTGAACGTAAATCCTTGAGCAAAATACATACCAAGGTGCATCAAAAATTGCACGAAAGCCCCAAAAATAACCCCTGCACACAAATACATAGGAGAGAGCCCAAAGTGCAAACAGAGCAGCAACGTTGCTATAAAAATAACGTTCCAGAGTGGCGTGCCCAGTGCAGGCACAAAGAAATGGTTCACGGAGTGTAACGCTCCACCAAGGAGCGCACAGCTTGAAATGAGGAGAAGAAATGAAAAAAGAATTTGCAGAAATGGCACTGCGTAGTAAACCTGCTCGGCAGAAAAGCCTGGCGCAACGACTCGGATTACCCAGTCTGCCTTCCAGAGAACAAAGCCGTACATCAAGAGAATGATACCCTCGAAAAATAAGAATGACAGCGTCATCAGCCCACCGGCCTCACGCTTATTATTTTCTTTTACCGTTTTGACGATAACGGGGACAAAAGAGGCGCTCAGTGCACCTTCAGCAAAAATGTGTCTAAAAAAGTTAGGGATACGAAAAGCAGCTATAAATGCGTCTGAAACGGCACCTACACCAAAATACCGTACCATTAAAAATTCACGGACCAAGCCCAGCATTCTACTGAGAAACGTTAAAATACTCACCTGCATTGTTTTTTTCAAAATCGACCGCTTGCTCAACTGTAGGCTCATACCATCCCTTGCAATGATTGGATAAAGTGTTAGGGGTGTCAGCTTAAATTAATTAGGGCCTTTTTCAAGCACCAACTGACCATCAACCAGATGCAAAACGGTGCTCATGCGGCCATACACCGCCTCGTCGTGCGAACAAAGAATAATTCCCATGCCCCACTCGCAGCTAGCAGCAATGAGCACATCCACTATGCGCTGAGCATTTTCTGCATCTAAATTACCCGTCGGCTCATCTGCCAATAAAAATAATGGTTTGTTGAACAATGCCCGGGCTAGAGCCACACGCTGCTGCTGCCCACCAGACAGCTCTGCTGGGTACGCCAGGGCCTTATCTGCCAAATCAACCAAACACAAAAGCTCTGCTGCTCGCTCTTGGCAATCAACTGTCGCGGTCCCTTTAACAAGCCCTGGGAGCATAATATTTTCGATCACGGGAAGTTCATTGATTAAATAATGGTGCTGGAACATAAACCCAATGGTCGATTGCCGAAAGGCATCACCAAGATGTGCTAATGGTGTTTTTCCGTACGTCACCGTCCCGCTGCTTGGTTCATCCAAACCGCTCAACAGATGAAGCAGGGTTGACTTGCCACTTCCAGATACCCCCCGAATTGCATAGCTAACCCCTGGAGCAAAAATATATGACACATGCGTAAGGACCTTGTGCTGCTTGTTCTGCGCATCATAGGTTTTGCTTACGTCGTGTAGGATGATACTTTGTAATTTATCTACCATAGTCTACCTCGATTATTCCTGCATTTTATGCCTTACATTCTCATAAGCTGATAAATCTTGCAACCCAAAATCGAAATCTTTTATCATGATGACAGGACACCGCAGAAACCTTTCGAGTGATGCTCAAGAAAACATTTCTGTATTTTGATGCTGAATTCGCCAGGGATTACTATTATCTGCGTAAATAATTAGGGGGAGGGGTAAAACCATGTCACAGTACAATCGAGATCTAACAACCGAAAACGAGATACCAAGCATCTTACCGGTTATTCCAACCATAGATGTTGTAGTATTTCCGCATATGGTTGTCCCACTGCTCATCTTAGATGAAAAAATCATCAAGGGAGTAGAAGCTGCACTGCAAGGGTCTAAGAAGATTCTGCTTTTGGCGGCTCGGCAACAAACTGCAGATTATCATGGGCCAATCGGTATCCATGATTTGTATAAAATGGGGACTGTCAGTAACATAATGCGCATTATGCATTTGCCAGATGGGGGAATAAAAGTTTTAACACAAGGAGTCTGCAAAGCTCACGTGGAAGAAGTTCTTTCTGACCAAGAGCTTTTACAAGCACGCATCAAGGCAATTAGCCAAGAAGAAGTTATGAGCTGCGATGAAACAGTTCTGGATACACACATAAAAAATCTTCTTGCTATCGTTGAGCGCATGGCCAGCAGTGGCCGTATGTTCAGCCCGGATTTCCAGGCAATTCTTGCCCAAATCCAAGACCCTGAACGTATCGCAGACTTTATTCTTTCGCATTTGAACTTAACAGTTGTTCAAGCACAGGCTCTCTTGGAAAAAGAGAATATTGCCCAGCTACTTGAAGGCATTTATGACTTTCTGCACTCTGAGTTTGAAATTAACTCTATGCAAGAGCGCATTCGAACCAACGCACGTGATTCTATTAATAAATCACAACGCGAATATTATCTACGCGAACAGCTTAAAGCTATTCAAAAAGAGCTCGGAGAAGAAGGCGACGTAGAAACGGATGATTTAAAAGCAAAAGTTGCCAAATTGTCTGCATTCCCAGAGGCACACCTTGAAGCACAACGCCAGGTTCGTCGCTTAGAAAAAACACCACCAGACTCCATGGAAGCAACCGTTATCCGCAACTACTTGGAGTGGATGGTCGCCATGCCATGGGGCCACGTAACACAAGACAATATCAGCTTGGAACATGCCAAGAAGATTTTAAATGACCATCATTACGGCCTTGAAGAAGTTAAAGAGCGCATTTTAGACTATCTGTCCGTAAGGTTTTTAAAGCAAGATTGCCACACGCCGATTCTGTGCCTTCTAGGCCCGCCTGGCGTTGGAAAGACTTCTCTTGGCAAATCAATCGCCGAGTGTCTTGGTAGAACATTTTTTAGAATATCTCTTGGTGGGGTCTACGATGAATCTGAAATTCGTGGCCACCGCCGAACCTACGTAGGCGCTATGCCTGGTCGTTTTGTGCAAGCAGTACGTAAGGCCGGCAGCTGCAATCCCGTTATCGTGATTGATGAAATTGACAAACTTGGCATGTCCAACCGTGGCGACCCATCAGCGGCGCTGCTTGAAGTCCTTGATCCAGAACAAAACAATGAGTTTTACGACAACTACCTGGGCGTACATTTTGATCTTTCTAAAGTAATGTTTATTGCTACGGCAAATGATATCAGCGGCATTCCAGGACCACTGCGTGACCGCATGGAAATTATCCAGCTCTCTGGCTACACACAAGAAGAAAAGATCCAAATTGCAAAAACCCATTTGGTTGGCAAAACACTCAAAAATACTGGCTTGGAGCACAAAGGGTTTGAGATATCAGACAAAACATTGAGCGCGCTAATTAATCACTACACCCGCGAAGCAGGTGTGCGTGACCTGGAGCGTAACATCCAAAAAATCTGTTCAAAATATGCTCGTGCCCTGGTAGAAACAAATACCACCCTGCGTATCAATGAAGAAAATGTTCATGAATACTTGGGGCCAACAAAAACGTATAGCGAAACCATAAAGCTTGGCCACAAAATTGGGGTAACCAATGGCCTTGCCTGGACGCCATACGGCGGCGATGTACTGCAAGTTGAGGCTGTACTGATGCCCGGCAGCGGCAAACTACTCATGACTGGCCAATTAGGCGATGTAATGAAAGAGTCTGCTCAAGCGGCAATGACGTATGCAAAATCGCACGGCGATATTTTTGGGATTGATAAAAAACATTTCACTGAGTTTGACCTGCATATCCACTTACCTGCTGGCGCCATTCCAAAAGACGGCCCATCGGCCGGTATTACGCTACTAGCGTCAATCCTTTCTGCGTACACAAACCGTGCAATCAACGGCGAATTCGCCATGACTGGCGAGCTCAATTTGCGTGGGGAAGTTTTACCAATTGGTGGGGTTAAAGAAAAGATTTTGGCAGCAAAACAGCATGGCCTGAAAAATATTATTATTCCAAAATCTAATCAAAAAGACCTTGCTGGCCTTGATAAGTTGTACGAAGGGCTACAGATTTTATTTGTAGAAAATGTATCTGAAGTACTTGATCATGTGCTCATGCCAGAAATTGTTGTCGTCAAATAATATAATTTCTGATACCAAGCAAAAAGGGCTGCTATCTGCAGCCCTTTTTGCTTGGTATCTATTCGACAAGCATATGTGCGTGCTTTCGATGAGTCTTCAGAGTGTTTTTATTAAGACCAAGCCACCCACATCTGTCACACATATGGATGTATCCCTTTAAATGAGCTATTTTATGGCGCCCCATCGCATGAAGACTGGTTGATGTAAATTTACATCGTTCGTCGAAACATTTGTACGTCTTTTTAGCAAGTTGTGGATGGATGTTTCCTATATGACTGTTCAAACCGGTCGATTGCACAAAACGACGAGGACAGCGAGGGCATTGATACGGCTTACCTTCTGGGCCTTTATGAATACGTTCGTGTCTACTAAAATTGCTCCGATCTGTCGTAGTATAACCACATAAAGGACATGATCGAGTGATTTTACCAGAACCATCCGTATGGCTTGGACTAGAGAGGAGATCTGGATTGCTCGCCTCTTCTGTTGGCTCATTGTGATCTGCTTTGAGCTTCTTTCTTTTTGCTTCGGGCCTCTTTTTTGTTTCTGCGTTGGGCCTCTTTTTTGTTTTTGCTTTGGGCCTCTTTCTTTCTGCATCAGAATCAGGATCATAATCAGGATCACGATCATCATCAGAATCATCATCATAATCATAATCACGATCATCATCAGAGTGACCATCACAATCATCATCAAAACGCATTTGTTTTCCCAAGTAAGCGCCATCGCACCCTGCCCCAGCACCGAGGAACAGACCAAAAGCATCCTCCTGATCAAGAGGAACCTCCGGACTAAGAGCCGCCTCTAACGATACAGTTTCTTGCAAGCCCAAAAATGCCAAAACTAGATATATTTTTTTTATCAAATGCATGCCAACAACCCTTCATGTTGTTTGTTAATCAGGTAAAACATCAGGCGTATTTCTTACGCTAATTCAGATGAAAAGGCAAGTATTTTTAGCTCTTCAATCATACGCTATTTCACTCATCGCCGGCACCAGCAACATAGCTAGGGAAAAAAAGTTCTGGGTGTTTTTTTTCAAACAATCTTTACGAAAAAAGCAAGACCTCAGCCTTTTTTGGGGCACGCAAATTGTTTTTCACCCGTATGGATTCTCTCGTGATTCACAACACCACTGGGTAATGCGGCAGGGATCCTGGCAGATAAACAGTTTTTGCACAATAATCACATTTGAAACATTCAAATAGTTTCTTCTCTTGATCAGTTATCTGGTTCCTTAAGGGTCTTTTGGCAGAATCATCTTTCATTTTCTTTTGAGGAGCCCTCCATCGTCTGGAGCACAACCACCTAGATGAGACCAAGTTTTTTTGGCGGGATCTCTGAGCGGTTTGGCTGCAGCACTGGGCGGCTTACCATCATCTTTGAAATCTGAATCGTCATAATCATCTTCCTGCCCGGTATTAAGCCCAGGTCTCAGCTAAAGAGCATAACGATCTAGTGAGTTTTGGCACACGACTGGTAAAATGTAAGCAATTTTTGAACACCATGCCCAGCAGAAAAATAACCAGAAACTCGGTGAAACAAACGCTCACCACACATCGCTGCCAGTGCGGGATGCGCCAAGACGTAGGCAATTTTATCTGCAAGGCTTCCAGGATTATTTGTTTGGAAAAGAAAACCGGTCACATTATCTTCAATAAGCCAGCCTGCAGCTCCGGCACGGTCAGCAATTATGGTAGGCTTTTTGAGCATGCCACCCTCGGCAAGCACCAGGCCAAAGGCCTCTTTTTCACCGGCTAGCAAAGCAATGTCTGCATGGTAAAACAGCGCCGGGGTCTCTTCCGTTTGGCCAACAAAATGGACATACCCATCAAGCCCCAACGCATGGACCAATTTTTTATACTTCGCCAGCATTGTTGCTCCCGTACCAGCCAGCACCACTTGTACAGGAGTTCCTTTTTTGTAAATCAATTCATGCATAGCATGGAAGAGCACTGGATGATTTTTGCACGCAACGTCGGCATAAAAATGCGCAACTTTCACAAGCACCGGGCACGGCTTAAGAACAAGACCAAATACCTGTTGAAAGTATGCTTCACGGGACTCTTTCGTGATAAAATTAAGAAAACGTGCGGTATCAAAAAATGGTGGGACTGCCACGACTGGGGTCTGAATACCTTCTTGCTGATTGCATTTTTGAAGACCATCAACAACGCGAGGGCTCACACCAACAAGCCCATCAGCCATTGCACGAACGCTTTTGCGCAAGGGGCTCAGAGTGTGCTGCGTAAAAATAATGGGGATGGAGCGCTTGCCAACAACGCGCTTAGCGACAAAAACCTCGCGGGCACTGTTGCAATGGATCGCCACCATCGCTTCGCCGTAGGCATGAAGCAGTTTTTTAAGGGCTGCCGTTAAGGCAGGGAAAAAGACCTGATCGCCAAGGCTCATGGCAAAACCACCAAAAAGTACCATTGGCAAGCCCTTTGCCCGCGCGAGCGGCACAATAAATGCACCCTCCTGCACGACTAAAATGCTGCGTATGCCAGCAGCACAGAATGCTTCGTGCTGAGCAAGGACGCTGCGCTCAAGCCCGCCACCGGAAAGGCCAACAGAAACAAGCAGCACAACAGGCGCATTGTTTGGAACCACTGCTCCTGGCAGCGCTGCTGCATGTACCCGTATCACCGGGGCAATAATATAGTACCCAGCAGCTACCAGGAGCAGGGCAAAAAGCACCCAGTAAATCTTACGCAGCCACTGCATGCTAGAAGCCAACCAGGCGTACTGGAACATGTGCAACAGCATCATCAAGTGTTTTCCAAGCAACCTGATCTCGTGTTGCCATATTTTTAAGAACAAATTCATCAACCGTTGTGGCAGCATCAGCACTCATGAGCATGAGCACAAACGGTATACCTTTTTTTGCGGCATATTCAAGCTGGTGCTTCATTTGGCGAGTTGGATTTGCGTACAGATCAACCTTACAGCCCTGTGCACGCAGTTGTGCGGCAAGGGCAAAAGCTTGAGCAAAGCAAGCAGTGTGGTACGCAAGCAGTATCTGGGCTGTTGTTTTTCGCTCGAGGGAAACAAGGTTAGCACGGCACAGCACATCAAAAAGTCTGGTGATGCCTATAGAAAAACCAACCCCTTCAATATCTTCGTGCTTGCCTGCAAACCCACTCACTAAATTGCTGTAACGCCCACCGCTAGCGATGGATCCAAAAGATTCTTTACCTTCCAAAAAAGTTTCCACTACAATGCCCGTGTAGTAATCAAGCCCGCGTACCATGCCAGGATTAATCACCAGCCGCGCCCCTGCAAAATGGCGCATACGCATAATCTGCTCAAGCTGGGTAAGTTGCATCAATGAAGCGCTTTCCGGAATATCTTCTGCCGTTGCAAAACCTTTTTGCATTAAAATATTTTTCAGGCCTTCCACATCACCACGGAATTGGCATACGGCCATGAGGTTTGCAAGCTTTGTTGCATCCATGCCGGGCACCAGTACTTGCAGTTCAGCACTCACCTTGGCAACACCAATTTTTTCAAGTTTATCAATAATGCGCATGGCGGCGGCCTCATGCTCTGCTGGCACGCCACTTCTCTCAAGCATCATTTTTGCAATAACGATGTGGTTCATGTGCATCACGAAAGAGCCAACCTGTAACCGATTAAGTGCGTCGGCAATCGCAAGCAAACACTCTGCGTCAGCCGCAACATCTAAATTACGCCCAATAATGTCCACGTCTGCTTGATGAAAACCACGAAACCGCCCAGCCTGTGCTGTCTCGCCACGGAACACCCAACTGATATCGTACCGTTTATAGGGCAGCGTCATCTCGTTGGCATACTGTGCAACCCACAAAGCAAGCGGAACCGTGCGATCAAAGGGCAGCCCGATGTCCGTTGCTACCACGGCTGGACGCCCATCGGCCGCTATCGCACCACTTTCGTCAAGGCGAGCCATGGCATAAATTTGTTTACCAACACCACCCTTAAAATGCAAATTATCACGCAGCTCAACGGGACGAGGAATGAAGGGGGTAAACCCATAAAGTTCAAAGGCATTTTTAACGGTCGCTAGCCACTGCGCATAGGCATAGTGCTGCGCTTCATTAAAATTAGTAAAACCACTAATACCACCTACCACAGGGGTTGGATTGTATGCATTCATTAATTTTCTTTCGTTATTTGGCCTTTTACAACAATGCAACGACCGTATCAACAGACATAGCCGACTTTTTGCTAGTCACGCTAATAATTTTATTGCGCTATAAATGTGCTGACCTATTCTACCAATCTTGCAAAATAATGCCACGAAGCCGCCCCCCCTACTGAAATATGCACCCTCATTGACAAAAACATTGATTTTAATTAAATCATTTGGTTAAATTACAGATAGAAATATAAGCACTAAAGATAGGCCTCGAAAGGGTTTTTATGCTGATTTTTAAGAAAAAATTATTTTTTAGCCACCTCTTGGCACTTGTGCTGATGGGGGGTATGGGGAGCCTCATGGGGGCGGGGAGCGGATTAAGCATCGCCGAGATGCGTCAGTTTCTTGCCTCGTACGGAAACGATACAAGCGGGACCCCAGATGCTGATATCCCTGCGTTCTATGCAGTGATGACCTCGGAAGACGTCCCAGCACCGCGTCCAGCACCCGTTGCCCCAGTTCGCCCAGCTCGAGCACCTTTTGCACCACCTGCAGATCTTTTTGCAGGCGCAGGCAGAGCCGCTGGCGAAGGGGGTGGTGGATTTGGTGGTGGACCAGCCGCAGATCCTCGTGGTGATGACGATTTTACTATCACCGCTCTTGGCAACACTGGCACAGGTGTAGCTTGCTATGCAAATACCGTTGTCCATCTCTTTCTCAATAATCCACACATTCAAGCACATTGTGACGAACTCGAGCGTACCGGCCGGAGAGGTTTAAATCGTCTAGCTATTGCCTTTCTAAACCTACGCCAAGAATACAATCGCCTCAGAGCACCTGTCACCGGTGAGATTCCCGTGATTAATAGCCGACACCCAGTAATGCAGGCATTTATCAACGCTGTTGATCCAGAAGCTATTGCTGGTGGTTTTGCTGAACAAAAAGAAGCAGCGGAATTATTCGATACTTTACAAAAAGCTCTTTATCAGGATGAGCCCAAAATAGAAGCTTTTGATATTATGCCGGCGTTTGGCGAAGAAGTGCTGTATGGAAACCCAATCAGTCTAGATGCGGTCGTAAGAGAGTTAATCCCTCCAACAAGAAGAGATCCTTTGCCAGCAACGCTTGTTTTTAAAATTGGACGAGCCGGTGAAGACGAAAAAAATCTTTTTGGTACTCAACTTAAGAATGAATTAACTATTAATCGTCAACAATACCGCATCACCGGGATAGCCACCCACGTTGGAAATTCTACCCGACATGGCCACTACAAGACGTTTCTATACAATGCAGGCTGCTGGTATTCAGCAAACGATATGTATTATGGCTCTGACCGGGACGGAAATCCTGATATCCCAACTACCCGAACAGGAACTACTACACTAAACCCCAGAGCTGACGCAACGGCAACATTCGCCAACCAAGGTATCCGCAATGACGAATCAGATACGGTAAGAGATGCACTTCTCCGTGGTAGCCGTATTTTGGTTGAGCCAGGACGAGATGGCAAAAATGGCCGTGGACAAACCATCAGAATAGAGCCCAACTACAGCGATGTAGCAATTTTTATCTACAGCCGCATTGACGCTGCTCCAGTCGAAAGACCAGCAGCAGTAGCCGCTGGTGCCGGAGCCGGCGCAGGAGTTGGCGCCGGCGGTGGTGATTTTTATGGAGCAGTAATGCCTGCGCCTGCCGCAACACAACCAAGCACAATGATGAGAAGAACTGATCCAGTCGCAACCGTCGCGCCAAGTACCTTGCCAGTAGCCACTGGTGCAGGCACAGGTGCCGGAGTCTGTGGCGCATTATCTTTGCATACAATTGTTCAAACGAGCACTGATGCACAACTGATCATTCATACCCTAGCTGGCAACTCAGATCGCCGCTTAAAAGAAACTGACCCTACCAACAACAACACCCTTCTCCACTGCCTTGCCATGAACCCTACAAAGTTTACAGACGGTAATTACAAAAAAATCATTACATCCTTAGTAAATGCAGGGGTAACCCGTGATTTTATCACACAAGATAATCGAGCTGGCATGACGGCACTCAAATTGTCAATAGACTCTGACAATGATTCACTCCAGTCTGCACTGCGATACTTCCTAGACGAATATAAATGGGAAAAATAATTTCACAACGATCACACAGATCACACCGGGGGCCGTTGCGGCCCCCACCACAAAAAATGTATTCTCTGCCAACAACCCCATAATACCTTTTTGCTCGCAGACAACAGCTAAAAACAGATTTGTAATTATTCAAAAAATATCTATACTCCTGGCAGGCAGCTTTCTTCCCATTCTTCACATTCTTCACATTCCGTTATGCAACGCAACAAAATTAGGATTTTTTCTATGGCACCGCGTCACACCATCGTAGTTCTATCTCTCTTCGCCACTATTTTTTATTCGACAATATCCGCAACTAGCAAACTGTATCAAGAGGACCCCCCGTCTGACGACCCCAGCAGCAGCCGTCTTACCCCTGCAGCACTAGATTTCCACAATCGTAGAACTCCTCCGGTAATAAAAAACCCATCAAACTCTACGGACGATGCATCATCCGCGACCATAATGAATGAAGATCTGCCCCCAGGATGTTTCGGTACAGGTGACAATGATGATGATGATGAAGAAGACGGCAGCCCGTGCTTTAAAACGTATGATGATGATGGGATGGCAACTTCTAAAGAAGCTAGTCTCATAGAGCCCTGTGAGGATAGCTATGCGCTTGATAGGGGCTACCGCATGCTTCTCTGCAATAAGACAAATGAGCTTGGCTATGAACGGGATAGGCTGTACCAAATGCTTCTAGAACTAGAAAAACTGCAAGAACCATTTGTCCTTGGGTCCTTAATCTCAGTTATTCAAGATTTGCTTGACGCTGGCGCCGCTCCATTGTTCGTAGATGAAAAAACAGGCAATACCCCCCTCCACTTGTTGGCAAAAATTGCAAATATAGACCAAAAGACCTACAAAGACATCATGCTGTTATTTGCTGCAAAAGTTGGGGTTACGGAGTTATTTAGTTGCTACTGTAAAGCAAAAAAGAGTTCCAAACTAACCCCATATGAAATAGCACGCAAAGCGTTTCTTGATCCAGAAAGTACTGGTAGAATGCCTAACACCAAGCCTAATTTGCCGTTTATAGGGGCTGCAAAAGAAATTTTTGTTTCAGTCCGCCCTGCGTAGAAAAACGCACCCGTGATGAAACATTCACTAAAGATGATGGTAGCACCGGTATTCGCCGTGTCACTTCCTACCATTATGTTTAAGAGGCATGAGCATAACAATATTCTTGCTCCTCAGCAGCCCAAAACCGTAGCCTAGATTTGTCCATGATACACAGCAAATAATGGCGATACTGGGAAGGGGTTAGGATGTTCAAGTGCATGCTTTTAATAATTGTTTGCTGGCTCGCGCTAGCACCTAGCTCTGTGCTCCGAGCTGCCGTAACAGCAGCGGTTCAAACCACGAACAAATATCTGCTCGCCATTCCCAGACCGTGGCAAGAATCGCATTTCCGTACATGCAAAAAACACCTCCTGAGACTCACCGATAAACTTACCCTGAAAGAAGCGAAGCGATGGCTTTTTTTGCACGAGACTTGCCTGCAAGCAACCTTCCGGTTGGCAATATGGCGCGACAATGAACTGCGTAAAAAATGCATTAAATATGCTGGTCATGAGCCGATGCGCAAGGCTGCAATTCGTTACGTTAACGAACGGTATACGATCGCACAAGATAAGATAATGGCCATGTATGAAGAGCCAGAGCAGACAGCTGCCGCCATGGATACCAAAATAATGTTACTGCATGAGGCTATTGCTAAGGCAAAAGAGATGCTTGCACAAGCAAAGCATGAAAGAGAAGATCTAGTGCGCAACCTACTCGGTAACAACCCTGGCACCAACAACCTGACCACAAACCTTTGCCCCATTTCTGAGCAGAACGGTTCCCGCAAGCCCATCGTCAAAAATAATGTCACCGGCAACGGTGGATTCAATATTGAGTCAGCGATATTAGAAAATCATCAACAACGAAATCATTATATCACACACCCATCACTAAACAACCGAACACAGCTTCCATTAATTGCCAATCTGAATCAAATTATCACATGAAAAGTGCATACAAAAGGCAACACTGCCTGGATCATACTCTTAAAACAGTGTTTTTTAGCAAATTATGCATTTTTTAACTTCGGCCTTTGAAAGTATTTAAAAATAGGATAGACTGTTTTTTAGGTAGATTTCATAAGTGTTTCATTGATGAGTGCTGTGCAGAATCTACTGGTTCTATCAGGGTCGTATGACCCAAGTTTTTTTTAAGGATGTTTCTATGAAACTTTACGTTGGCAACCTTGCAAATGCAGTATCTGAGCAAGAGTTGAATGATTTGTTTGCGCAATTTGGCGCAGTAGTATCAGTTCGCATTATGAAAGACAAATTCACAGGACAACCTCGTGGTTTTGGCTTCGTAGAAATGGGCGACGCGACAGCTGGTAATGCAGCTATCAACGGCCTCAATAATGCTGAATTGCAAGGCCAACGCCTTCGCATCAACGAAGCACGTCCTCCACAAGAGCGCACAGAAGGTGGCTTTGGTGGCGGTCGTCCACGTCGTCCATTTGGCGACAGTGGTGCTGGCAACGGCGGTCCTCGTCGTGGCGGATTTGGTGGCGGTCGCGGCGGCTACTAATCCCCGATCACTTTGCAAATAAAAAAAGACCCTTGAGAAATCAAGGGTCTTTTTCTTGCCATCAAAATACAAAAATTTATAAACTTATTCTTCCGTGTACAAATTACACAATCACAAAAGCATCTTTTACGTAATCCACCGCAAACTCTTTTTTACCCGGCTCTTTGAGCATTGCCATTGCGAGCGGAACCGTAACAAGGCGATATATTTGATCTTTCAAATTACGAACCCCCTTAGTATCTGAATAGCTCTCTGTTGCCAACATAGCAATACTCTTAGGAGTAAACTCAAGCTTTTTACCTTGGCCAGCTATGCGTTTAATCAATTCATCGACATTTTTACGTGCCACGGCAGCCAAGGTCTCCATGGATATCCTGTTAAATAATACAATCTCATTAATGCGGTTGATAAATTCAAGCCTGAAAAATTTCTTCAGGCTTGCTTCGATTTTTTCTTTGAGCTGTTTCTCATCATCTCGCGCTGAACTAGCACTATTCAGATCAAAAGATTGCATTTTAGGTTGCTTTGATAATTCAGCACCAAGATTTGAGGTCATAATAATAATACAATTTTCAAAGGAAACCTCATCACCACGCCCATCAGTAAGTCTCCCTGCATCAAGAATCTGTAAAAATAGGTCATATATGCTAGGATGAGCTTTTTCCATCTCATCAAACAGAATTACACTTCGAGGGTGACGTCTCACTGCATTCACAAGTTGCCCTCCATCTTGGAACCCAGTATAGCCAGGAGGAGAACCAATTAATCGTGCAGCACTATAGTTTTCCATATACTCCGACATATCAAAACGGATTAAATTGTTTCGATCACCACTATAATATTCAGCTACAGCCATAGCTAATTCTGTTTTGCCAACCCCAGATGGACCAAGGAATAAAAAGCTTCCCTTTGGTTTACCAGGAGTAGAAAGCCCCGCACTATCAACAAGCATAGCTCTAGCAAGAACAGTAACTGCCTCTTCTTGCCCAAAGACACGAGCACGTAAAAACGAGGCGATACTGTCTTCACTTGCCCCTTTGTGCAACACCGCCCGACCACCTTCCCATAATTCATATCGCCCATTAACCCAATCAGCTAGCGAAAAGCAACCCGGCTGGATAAGGCGTGTAAAGGCAAGATGAGAGCCAACATAAGCCAGATGAGAGGCAAAAACGGCCGATGATGCCAGAAAAATTTTCTCCCAATTCATGCTTTTTATAGATTCTTCAAGTCTTTTTTTCCATGAAACATCATTAATTTGAGCCCCCCCCTCTTCTCCTAACGGCTTAGCCTTAACAGGTAATTTTACCCCGACGCCCCCTGCTTCAGAACAAATAACCAGATTACAAGGCAATACGAGGCAAAGAACACTCATAAGCCACCTAAAAATAAGACTTTTTTGCATATCCCCCCTACCTAAATGAATAACAGTTACAGTTATATTTTTATCATGTACAGCAAATATAGCTGTAACTGTCACAATCACAAACGGTGGTAGTCTTAAACTATTAAAAAAGCCTATTTTGGCACCATTTTATCATATTGATAAAAACAATTGCCTAGTAGAATATAAAGGCCCCTTTTTCATAATCCACCGCAAACTCTTTTTTACCCGGCTCTTTGAGTATTGCCGTTGCTAGCGGACTCACTAAGTAATGCTGAATCACGCGCTTGAGTGGCCGTGCACCAAACTCAGGGACATACCCTTTTTGAGCAATCGCAGCAACTGCTGCTGGTGTAACGGTGAGCTCAATGCCCTTCTCTTGCATGCGAGCAAACAAGAACGCCAACTGCACACGCACAATGGCACTCATATCCTCAACCTGCAAAGACCTAAAATACACCGTCTCATCTATCCGGTTTAAAAATTCTGGCCGGAAGTGCTGATGCAATAATTTTTCAATGTCTTGCTTCAGACTCTCAGATACGTGTTTTGCCGCTAGAATAAGAGGCGAACCAATATTAGACGTCATGATAATGATGCAATTTTTGAACGATACGGTGCGCCCTTGCGAATCAGTTAAATGTCCTTCGTCTAAAATCTGCAAAAAGAGATTAAATACATCCTGGTGGGCTTTTTCTATCTCATCAAACAAAATAACACTGTAGGGACTCCTGCGTACGGCTTCTGTCAGTTGGCCACCTTCTTCGTAGCCAACGTAGCCAGGGGGTGCACCAATAAGCCGTGCCACTGAATGCTTTTCCATGTACTCAGACATATCGATCCGAATCATTTTATGCTCGTCATTGAACAGATACTCCGCAAGCGTCTTGGCTACTTCTGTTTTCCCAACACCCGTTGGTCCTAAGAACAAAAAGCTGCCAATCGGCTTATTCGGATCAGCAATCCCTGCACGATGAATTCGAATTGTATTGGCCACCTTGGTAATCGCTTCGTCTTGGCCAATTACCCGCTCATGCAACACGCTCTCCATGGCAATGAGTTTTTGTCCTTCATCCTCTTTAAGTTTTTCAACAGGAACCTTGATCCAGCGCGCAAGAACCGTTGCAATATCGTCCTCATCAACTTCTTCTTTGATCAGATGGGTTTTGAGCTTGCTCAGTTTTTCTTGCTCCTGCACCTGCTTTTGCTCAAGCGCCGCAAGGGTGCCATACTTAATTTTGGAAGCCTTTGCAAAATCGCCCTCACGCTCTGCTTGCTGATACGCATTTTTAGCATCATCAATCTGCGATTTAATTTTATTAATCTCTTCGATTGGCTTACGCTCTGCCTGCCATTGATCAAGCTTAATACGATGTGATTCTTTTACATTGGCAAGCTCAGCCCCAAGTTGTGCCAGCCTTTGTTTTGAGGCATCGTCTTTTTCTTTAGCCAACGCAACTTTTTCAATCTCAAGCTGCCTTATTTTGCGATCCATCTGATCAATATCTTCTGGCTTTGAATCAATAGCCATTTTGATCATCGCAGCTGCTTCATCAATCAGATCAATCGCTTTGTCTGGTAAAAAACGATCGGCAATCATTTGCGAGGAGAGCTGCACCGCCTTAACAATTGCTTGGTCTTTAATCCTGATGCCATGATGCAACTCATAACGCTCCTTGAGCCCACGCAAGATAGAAATGGCATCTTCAACGGACGGCTCTTCAATGAGCACTTTTTGGAAACGACGCTCAAGAGCAGCATCTTTTTCTATGTATTTTTTGTACTCGGCAATGGTTGTAGCCCCAATACAATGCAAATCGCCCCGAGCAAGCGCCGGCTTGAGGAGGTTAGAGGCATCCATGCCACCACCTGTTGCCCCAGCACCTACAAGCATGTGAAGTTCATCTATGAAAAGAATAACACCCTCTGCTTCCTGGGCAAGGGCATCCAAGATGGCCTTGAGCCGCTCTTCAAATTCCCCGCGAAATTTTGTGCCAGCAATCAATGCGCCCATATCTAAGGCTAAAATGCGCCGATTTTGCAAGGTCTCTGGCACATCATTATTCACAATACGCTGCGCAATGCCCTCAACAATAGCTGTTTTACCAACGCCAGGATCACCAACAAGCACAGGGTTATTTTTTGTTCTACGTGATAAAATTTGCACTACCCGACGCACTTCATCATGCCGACCAATAACGGGATCAAGCTTGCCTTCTGCAGCTCGCTGGGTAATATTTTGACAATATTTTTCAAGCACTTGATAGCGGCCTTCTGCATTTTGATCGCTCACTACATTTCCTTTTCTTATGGATTGTACCCATGCCAAAACTTTTTCATATGCAAAACCTGCTCGGACCAAGATCTTTACATCAGCTGAGATAGTGCTTGTTTTAATCATAGCCAGAAGGCTCGCATCAACACTCACTAATTGGTCACCCAACGATGCTGCTACTTTTTCAGCTTCTTCAAGAAAGCGTTGCAATGACCTATCCATCTGCACTTCTGCACCAGTAACAGCAGGCTGAGCTTGCAGTATTTTCTTCAGTACGACTTGCAGGGGTGCTAGATCTATGTTTAATGCACGTACGCACGATTGAGTAAGCTCATGCTCAAGCAACCCCACCAAAAGATGGTCGGCTGTACATGTTGGATTTTGGTTTGTTACCGCTAATTGATAGGCATTTTGCAAGAGTTCTACAACGGCATTTGTGTATTTTTTTGTATCCATAACACCTCGCAATATCTTAGTGCTGTAATGTAGATTTGTATTTCAGCTAAAACTACACCCAAGACAAAATAATGTGAAGCAGGATCGCAAAAATGTAGCTAAACAGTCTCACCACACGGTACAGAAGGTGGCAGCGGCAGTGGCTCCAACTGTTGCAAAAGTGGCCCAACTAATGGCTCATCAAAGCGCCTCGCTAAACAAGAGCCAGCAGTCACCACTTCTTTGAGCATGGTATCCACCATTTTTTTTGTAAACGGCACGTAAGATAAATTATTTGAGCGTCCCCATGCACGAATAAATGCACGAAGCGGATATTTTTTAAAAGTAGCACTATGGGTTGCAAAGGCTGGATCAAGTGTTACAACTTCTTTTCCCTGCGCATCATACCCAACAACCATCAGCAGATGGCCACCGGCATACGGTGTAGCCCCACCAAGCAACCGGCGCACACTCACCACCACGGGCACATGGTGAGAAAGGTAATGGTGAAGGTCATAGAAACTATTCAAGCGCTGCACTGAAAAGTATACTTCACCATTCACGGCATGAAATGCGTGAGCGGTGTTCAAAATCCAATTACCAAAAATATTCAAATACCCTTGATCATGAACTTTTTTAGTAAAATCCATTGCATAGGTACTCATGGATGGGTGCGGCTTTGTACCATAGAGTTGCCGATGAAAATAACCAACCATCATAGCCGTGCTTACGGGAGAACAAATATCACCCTTTCGTGGATGATCAAGCATAAACTGTGATATTTTTGTGTACTGATTTTTAAGCATACCAGAATGATGCTTGCCCGCTGACACCAATGAGTCTGCTGGGAATACTATTTTATGCTGATTTAATCTGGAGACGCAGGCAAACATTGCCTTCACAAGGTCTGGCTGGGCACCTTTATGGCAAACAATTTTCGCTCGAAAGCCACGAGCCAAGTGCCCCTGCTGCAAGTCTACACGACAATGTTTTGTATGCACGTGTGGATGCATTTTATTTAAAAATGTTTTTTGGGTCTTAGCACCCCATTGGGCCAAGCGATGCCATTTTGACCATTTTTTTTCATACAAAACACTTACCCAGATAGTAAAATAACCACTCAGTGGCCGAAATGCATTCCACGAAAGAATAAGCTCACTGAATGGCTTTACATTAGTTTTTTGCCATAGAATCTCTTTTGAACCCGAATTTTTAATGGCATCAAGCTCGTCGTTGGCAAAGAATTTACATATGGTTTTTGAGAATTCAACAACATCTTCTTTTGCGGTTGTTGCTGTTTTTTGAGACCGTTTACCAGGGCGTTTGTTTTTTTGTTGTGGTTTTTTTTGCACTCTTTTTTTTACGGGGGAACGGCGTTTCTTTTTTTGTGCCATCTTTTTATGCTGCCGGGGTGCTTGTGCTTCCAAACTCATGGGTTGCCATAATGCCATCATGAGCAATAATGCGTAAACACGCTGCAAGTGTATAATGACCATTACGCTCTCCCCTCTGCGCCCAGCCACTCGGCATATTACGTACTACTTACCAACACAAAACTCGTTAAAAACCATATCGAGTACGTGCTCTGTAACATTTTTGCCAGTCAGGGCAGACAATTTTTCTATTAACTCTTTTAAGCGATATGCTAACAGTTCATAGTGTACGCCATCACCAAAACTTTTTGCAATGAGATCGAGTTCTGATGCTATTTCGGCAAGTACATTAAACTGTCGTTGATTTAAAAGATACGGGGACTTTGCCTGAGCAAAAAGAGATTGAATTTTTTCTAAAATAGCATTTTGCAGCATATCCAAACCAATATGTTTTTGGGCAGACACTGCAAACCATGGGAGCTGCCATGCTGTTTTTGGCAGGAAATGAGTACCAGTAGTATCTATTTTATTATAGACCAACAAGCCTTTTTCAGGTGCTAGCGTAACCAAATCATCGTAAACATTCTGCTCTTGGGCCGATAATTCTCGCGATGCATCTACAACAATAATGACAACATCCGCTTGCCGGGCTTCAGCTCTAGAACGCTCAATCCCATACTGCTCAACAATATCGGCTGTCTGACGAATGCCTGCGGTATCCACAAAAAGCCAGAAAACGCCATCTCGGTAGACTGAACACTCGATGGTATCACGCGTCGTACCTGCAATCGGCGTTACAATTGCACGGTCCTGACCAACCAGTGCGTTAAATAATGTTGATTTGCCGGCATTAACACTCCCCACAAGCGCCACACGCACCCCTTGGCGAATCTGTTTCTGGAGAGCAAAATGTTGCTGCAAATTGGCAACACGGGCAATAACATCTTGGAGGCGTTGATTCACGATAGCCACAAAATTAATATCACGCTGCTCTTCGTCCAAAAATTCAAAACTGGCCTCGGCATAGCCGAGCAAAGCAACAAGCTCTGCTTCCAGCTCAACAAGAGCTTTGGACAAGGTGCCCCGCAACTGAGACATTGACTGCTTAAGACCAAATTCGGTCTGAGCATGAATGAGATCATTGAGCGCTTCTGCCTGCACAAGATCAAGCTTGCCATGATAAAATGCACGCTTGGTAAATTCACCAGGGAGCGCTACGCGAGCACCAGCCTGTACAGAAGCATTAATAATATGTTCGATAATAAACGGATTATTGTGGCAGGTAATTTCGATAGTATCTTCACCAGTAAAAGTACGAGGTGCTCTCATAATTAAAAAGAGCACCTCATCAATAGTTTTGCCTGTAGCTGGATCAATTACCATGCCGTGATGAATGGTATGTGTTGCTGCATCAGCAATAGAAAGCTGCGAGCTAAAAGAAGCTATTGCAGCCGCAACTGCAAAAGCGTTATTACCAGAAATACGTATCAGAGCAATAGCACCACTACCTCGAGGTGTACACAGGGCTACTATAGCCTGCTTTTCACTACTCTGCAGCTGGTGGTTGGTGTGCACCTTGAGACCTATTACTGGTTACCGTCACGTGGAAACCACGCAACTTTTTCTTGTGTTTTTTCTTGAGAAACTGGATAAGCAAATAAGACATGCTCATAAACAGCTGGCGCTCAAAATCTGACTCAGGAAGTACCGCGGATGCAAAAGTAATCACTGCATTCCGCTTGTCGACAGCAATAGTGTATGGCACTACAATTTGTGCATTCGCTACCAATGCCGCGGCATCTGCTTGCAAATCAGCAGTCAACTCTGGTGTCCAGATAGTCAAATCATCCGAATCCATAGATCCTGATAATTCACGACCTTCACGCACACCTTGCTGCTCACGTGGTACATGCTGATCACGTTGCTCACGGGGCTTTTGCTCTCGCTGGGGATCACGCAGACGTGGCTCTTGCTGCTGACGCTGTGGTTGCTCTGTCCTTGCTGGACGAGCTGGACGCTGTTGGTCGGCTGATGCAGCATTACGATCGGGACGAACCGTATTGTTGTTACGTTGATCACGTCTTTGCGCGTCATCACGACCAGCCTGATGCTGTGGACGCTGATTGCGAGACTGATCACGCCTGTCATTATTATTTACCTGCGGAGCCGCGTGTCTTGGATCAAAAGTAATCGAAACAATGGCAGGACGAGTACTGAAGCCAAAGAAATTTGTTTCGCCAAGCTCAAGGACGTTGATGGTAAATTCACGAGGCTTGCCAGAATTCTCCCATGCCTTTTGCACGGCCTTAGTAACACTTGATGCCTCATGAAGCATAGATTTCATCTGCTAAAACCTTTCAACAGTGATGAAACGGAAAAAATGGATTGAATAACGATTGCGCGATTCCACTAGAAATGGCGTTTATTACCACAGTAACGTAACAGAAAATACCTCTAGTTGCAATCTTTCATGTCACTTCATTGGGCTTCATTTGTTTTTCTGGAGCGGGAAACGGGATTCGAACCCGCGACCCTTGCCTTGGCAAGGCAATGCTCTACCACTGAGCTATTCCCGCTTAACAAATGCCAAAGAACAAAGAGAAATCTACCCTATCTGTGTGAAAAGTCAACAAAGAATTCGCTGTTTTTTTAGAAAAAAGCACATTCTTTGTTGACGATATAAAAATTAACTCTAAGCAGCCACACCGACACTCAGCGCATGATAGCTCTCTGACAATGGATAGCCATACATTTCTGCCATTTGAGGCTCTTGCTCAAGGGCTGTCGCTAATTTTACTACCCCAATAACACCATTCATTGCTTCCAGCACAATGTAGCCAGTTTCACGGCTCTTCAAAAGCGCCTGACGATACTCAGGAATGGTGGAAACAGGAATGTTATTAACCGTTTTTATGTAACACGGGCCCTGCTCAAAGACTTTACTCGTGCCAAAAACACTCGTTGGTAATATGTATGAAATAACAACTCCTTGCCATTCATTTTCTTGCAAAAGAGGCTCACTTATTTTTGAAAAAGCACTACCTGCATCTCTATTCAGAGATTTCCCCTTGCACTGTTTGCATAACTGAGAAAGCCATTCTAGCGATAAATTCTGCGTGACTTCAGTGATAACACAACCAGCAAAAACTTCATACTCAGGAGCATTTTCAAACGGGATATGTTTATTTGCGATACCCGTTGTTGAAACCGCTACTGTTTTTTGTATTGGAATAAGATTGAGCTGCCCATCACGATACAACTCAACATTTACAATAGTACCATACTGCACCCGGGCGAAAATATCACGAAGACCCATGCGAGATGTAGTCCATGGAACCGATGCATAGCCAAATCGATCAACCGCCATCCTGTAGTCTTCATACACCAATCCGGTAATAAGATCACCCTTGATGATACCAGCCTTATCACAAGTCCCACCAGGTGTTACAGCAACAACAAGAACGCCCCCTTCAACCGGAGCGTTTAAATATGCTGCCATGTCTGGCGTTGTCGATACAAACTGAGCTCCAAATGAAAAATTTGGCAAAATGACGCCATCCTTCAACTGATCAAGTACAACTTTTTCACGCGAGATAGGAAGTAAAAAATTATAGCCTTGAGAGTCCTTCACCATGGCTACCGTCAGTGCAACAACCTCACCTTTTTTATTAAGACACGGACCACCAGAGCTACCCGGCGCTACTGCAGCAGTTGTTGTAAAACATTCTCCAAATGATGTTGGCTCTTGACCAGATACCCGACCAATTGACTGCTTTAAGTGCGGTTGAGCAAGCGGATATCCAAGAACCATGATCTCGTCACCGATACTTATTTTATCTGAATCACCCAATACCAAAGGGACAATTTTCTTCCCAGCTAATTTCCCCTCTAAAAACGCTTGCTGACCAGTCTTAAACCCCAGCAGAGCTATATCAAACTCAGGACATGCACCAAGCAACTCTAACTCTATTTTTTCTTGCCATGCACCAGCATGCTGCAGATAAATACTGCAGGATTGGTCGACAACATGGTAATTAGTCACCACACACAAACGCTTCTCTACTTCAATAAAAAAACCGCTGCCGGCATCAGCCTGAACATCTGCCTTACGAAACGGAAGCTCAAAATTAAAAGGGGTACCGTAGGCAACAATCTGCACACAGCTGTCTTTAACGTCTACCAAAACATCTTTCCATTCTCGATCAGACAATACCTTTGTGTTCGCGTTAAAAGTGCGCGTAGCAAGATTTTTCACCTTGCCCTTTCCCCTAGCAAGCACAAGCTGAGCAGGCGCCCCAACACAAAAAGCCATAAGCACCAAAAACATAAATCGTCGAATCATGCGCTTTCTCCACCGACTATAAAACAATTGATTATCACGCATAATTATACGACCAGCAGGAAAATGCGCAAATGAGACCCACTGAACATTATTGACAAGCAGAAAAACAAGGAGCCTAGTAAGCCCCTGCCTCACGTAAAAAATTGCCGAAGCGAACAGCCCCTTGAAAACTTGCAATCTGTAACAATGTCTTGCCATCGTCGCGGACCGTGTCGAGCCGTGCACCGTGACGTATGAGCTCACGAGCAATCTCAATAGCAACGCCATCATCGTTATAAGCATAAGTTGTACTCACCAAAACAAGCAAAGGAACCTGACCGGCTTTATTACGTGAATTAGGGCCACAGCCCCCTTTGAGGGCTTTCTGTACGGATTCAAGGAGACGATTACGCACGGCATGATGCAGCGGAAAACCAAAAACAGTACACTCAGAAACAAACAAGGCTTGTGGTGGCGCCATCCCACAATCCCATTGGTCATCCGGATGAGCGCCAACAGGGCCGCATGGAAGAACAATCCCTTGCCACAGAAAAGCAAGTACAAAAAAACATCGTTTCATCCCATCCCCCTCCCCAAGAAGACTCCAAAGAAGCAGCCTTAAGCCCGTGGTAATGTCTCAACTACATCCTTTAGGCACTCCTGAAAAACCTCATATGCATCATAGTCCTCATGATCAGGAGCCCTACCTAGAGCATCTTTAGCCAGAATATCAACACCCCATGTAATTAATCGTTTTATAAGCGGTTTACAGCCAGAGAAAACCGCTAAATGAAGAACCCCCTGCCCTTCATTATTCGTAACCAATAGGTCGCAATCCGCTTTTTTTAGCATATCTGCAATGTGGATAAATTCAGACTCTTTACCCTTAATGATGCTGCGGGCTAGCACATGCCAGCAGGAATCCCCTTCTGCTGTTCTGGCTACTAGATTAAACGAATTTTCGCTCAACAACACCTGCACGGCTAGAGGATTACCTACTTTGATTGCTGCAAACAGCGGTTGTTCTTGCTCGCCAAGCGGGTTAACTAAATCTGCTTTCCACGCATTAACTGCCCGCCTCAAATCGTCTGTGGAATCGCCCGTGGAATCGCCCCCAGAAGGCACACCGGCACGGACCGTACAAGGCGTCATGAGAAAAAATACGCTAAATATAATACATCCTAATGCAATTTTCATAAACTCCCCCCAGAAATTGCGAAGCGCCGCTACGGCATTTTACATCTCAACTGATGAAACCACCCCATGTAGTTTATGTGATGGCAGCTTATAGAACTGCACAAACGAAGGAGACATACGCTTGATAGTTGCAAAAACTTTCCAGACAAGGTGACTGGTTACAATTTCTCCCTGTCCGTAGAACATAACGCGTGCCTCAATGCCCGCATTGTGCAAAATCTTCTCAATATCAAGCACTTCCATGTAACCCATATGAATTTCAAAAATACGAAACCCTGGTGCCAAGTTACCTTTAAAAAAGCCGATAACCCCAAAAGGGTCATCACGAGCAATAACCGAAACTAAAATATTGTCTTCGTACATAATGTTATTTTCAAACATCGTCTGCACCACATAAGCCTGAACTGCATGAATATCACGTACAAAAAATATAGCTACGCCCTCAATCTTACTTGCTTGCTCGTAACGCTCTTCGTATTTTTCAAGAAACGGCTCCAAGGCTGTTGGCTGTGATACTTTTGCCATCTTGCGCTGCCCACTTGTGTAAATGAGAATAATCGTCAATGGCAACATACCCATCAAGAGCGACCAGTAGCCTCCGTGTGGAATTTTGAAAGTATTAGAAAAGAAAAAGACAAGATCAATAAGAGCAATTGTTGCGGCGACAGACATTTTTCCATAATGTTTACGCAATAAGAAAATCCATGTCATGAGTGTTGCTGTCACCGTCATAGTCCCCGTTACAGCAAGACCATATGCCGAAGCAAGATTGTGCGAATGCTTAAACTGCAGAATAAAAACAAGGACCGCAGCCATCAAAGTCCAATTGATAGCCCCGATGTAAACCTGCGAACGCAACTTACTTGACGTGTAATCAACTTTGAACATGGGAATCATGTTCGTTGTAATGCCTTGGTACACAATAGAAAAAATACCACTAATCATCGCCTGTGAAGCAACAATTGTTGCAAGCAAACTGAGAAACAGAAAAGCAACATAAAAACCCAGAGGTACCAGCCCAAGAATCATTTGGCACAGCAATGCTGTTGCATGTGGATTATGCAATAAAAACGCCCCTTGCCCTAGATAGGTCAACAAGAGCGCAACCAATACAATGTACCAGGCCCGCATAATCGGCTTACGCCCTAAATGGCCCATATCTGCATACAAAGCCTCGCCTCCGGTTGCACACAATGTCACCCCAGATAGAACAAAGAACGCAGTGAGTTTGTTAACAAGAATAAATTTAATTGCATACCACGGGTTTAAGGCATACAGAATGCTTGGCATGGTCATAATCGAGGCTATGCCAGATACGGCAAGAACCAAAAACCAAACAACCATGAGAGGCCCAAACAGAGCGGATACGCGCTCCGTCCCGCGACGCTGCAGAGCGAATAGAAAAATTGTTACACAACAGGCAACCAAAACAAAAATACTATGATCAATCCCTGCAAATCCTGGAACGTGCACAAGTCCCTCAACAGCACTTAAAATACTCACTGCCGGGGTAATTACACCATCACCAAAAAAGAGCGAGATCCCAATAACAGCTAACGCTGATGCAACCATCACTTGCTTTGGCGATTTAAGGAGCGGTACCAAAATTTCACGCAATACAATTGTGCCGCCTTCGCCCTTTTTCCCCAGGCTCATGGCCAGCCAAGCATACCCAAGAGAAACCAAGAGTATCAAGGTCCACACAATAAGCGACAATACGCCAAAAACATTGTCTTGCGTTGGTTGAATCATATGGAAAATAATGGAAAGTGTGTACAGTGGGCTCGTGCCGATATCCCCAAAGACCACCCCTAAAGATTTAATAATTTCTCGGGCCGCTTTTACATACTCTGTTTCGCGCAAACCACATGCCGGATCATTCATACGATTCCTCGTTCTAGACGATACTAAGATCGGTATCTTGCTGTAGTATGCCCAAAACAAGGATACACAGACTACAGCTCACTGTTTTTGTTGATATTTCCTATAATTCAACAGGAGTTTGCAATAAAAGACAACCCCCAGGCCATCTCACACAATTTTCGATTGACAATACGCACCGACAACGGTAATATTTGTTCGTGTTTTTGCGCTATCGAGTTCAACAAATCGCTCTAGCAAGCATTAAATACACACGTAATGCCGGAATAGCTCAGGTGGTAGAGCAGTAGACTGAAAATCTATGTGTCGTCGGTTCAACTCCGTCTTCCGGCACCATTCAAAACAGTATTCCTCCTTGTAGCACCAGGTGCGCTATGTTTGATTTTTTATCTGAAAAATTTTCTGGTGTGCTGCATTGGCTCACTACTAAAAACACACTTTCTGAAGCAAATATTGCTGAAGCACTCACCAAAGTACGGGATGGCCTTCTTGAGGCAGACGTTCCACTACACGTGGTAAATGATTTTTTAGATCAAGTTAAGCAACAATCTAATGGCTTAAAAGCCAGCAAGTCTCTTAAACCCGGCGAACAATTTATCACCATCGTTCACGAAAAATTACTCGCTTTTCTTGGGGGCAAAAATGCTGCTAGTAGCATTATGTTCCAAATACCTTCGGTCATCATGGTGATGGGACTGCAGGGGTCTGGAAAAACAACTACGGTAGCCAAACTATGCCACCACATCAAAGAGCTGGCCAAGCAGCGTGGCAAAAGTCGGCACATTCTGTTCGGCTCTGTCGATTTTTACCGCCCAGCCGCTATAGATCAGCTCGAAATTTTAGCCAAACAGGTTGGCGCCGATTTTTATCGTTCTACCAAGACTGACCCTATTGCAGCAGCCCAAGAGCTGCAAACCGTTTTTAAACAAAAAGGCTACGACCATCTTCTCTTGGATACTGCTGGACGCCTACACATAGACAACGGCATGATGCAGGAGCTGGTACAAATTAACGCACTACTTGCCCCAAAACACAAATTACTCGTGCTTGATGCTATGACAGGGCAAGAGTCTCTAAACGTTGCAAAAGCATTTAACACCGCAATTGGGTTTGATGCTGCCATTCTAACAAAAATGGATAGTGATGCCCGTGGCGGAGCGGCCTTTGCTTTCCGCTATGAGCTCGGCAAACCTATTGCCTGGGTTGGCGTTGGTGAAAAAATAGGTGACCTTGAGGGTTTTTTTCCAGAACGCATGGCCACGCGCATTTTAGGGATGGGCGACCTAGAAACGCTCCTAGAAAAAGCAACAGAAAATATTGACGAGGCAACACAAGCATCTATGGCCCAAAAGTTCATGGATGGTGCTTTTAACCTCAAAGATTTTTTAGAGCAAATGACCATGATGGACAAAATGGGTTCTTTGCAAAAAATTATGCGCTACTTGCCTGGCAGTCATCAAGTTACCCCTGAGATGCTTGAAAAGGGACAAACTGAAATGAAGCGATTTAAGGCAATTATTTATTCTATGACCGAGAAAGAACGCTTGGTCCCAGCTCTGATTGATGCTTCTCGCAAAAAACGCATCGCAGCTGGCGCAGGTGTTACCGGACAAGATGTAAATCAGATGCTACAAAGATTTGAAGAAAGCAAACAATTTGCTAAAATGGTAAAGAAAATGGGCAAACACAAAGGGTTCTTTTAACTTGTAGTTCCTACTGTTTCTGCTGCTCAACCTGAAAATGATAATGATAAAGACGTCTGTGAAAGGATAATTTAAAATGGCTGTTAAAATTCGTTTTAGCCGTATCGGTAAAACAAATCGTTGCTACTGGCGTATTGTAGCTGTTGATTCTCGTCAAAAGCGTGATGGAGCTTGCCTTGAAAACTTGGGAACCTATGACCCAATCAAGCATCAAGTAATCCAACTTCACACAGAGCGCGTTCAAGCATGGGTTGCACAAGGTGCTGAATGTTCACCTTCAGTTGCAAAACTTCTTAAGAAATAAGCAACTGGATTAGTCAGAGCTAGTGACACGCACAAAAGGGAGTTAACATGCTAAAAGAGTTAGTCGAGTTTATTGTAAAAAAACTCGTCGATAAACCAGAGCAAGTAAATGTTTCTGAAGTAACCGGTGAGCAATCTACCATTATCGAATTGCGCGTTGCGCCAGAAGATCTTGGGAAGGTCATTGGAAAAGAGGGCCGTACTGCTCGTTCTATCAGAACATTGGTTCACGCCGCTGCATCCAAAGATCATAAGCGCGCGGTGCTTGAAATTCTTGAATAAGTGCCCGTTGCATAGCACATATAAAATAATGATGGCTGGCTAACCGCCAGCCATTTTTTTTGCCTAAGGTCATATGATAACTATCAGCATTATCAGCGTTTTTCCTGAGATTCACGAAACTTTTTTAAAGCTTAGTCTTATTGGCAAGGCACAAGAAAAAGGCCTGCTGAAAATTAATTTAATACGTTTTTCAGACTTTGTTGCTGTCAAAGAACGAATTGATCAAGCACTTTGTGGACCAAGCGCTGGCATGATTCTTAAACCAGACGTTGTGGAAAAAGCCCTTAATCACTGCATCGAAACGCATGGTGACGGCTTTAAAATTTTCTTCTCTCCACAAGGCACAATACTCTCCCAACCTGTTCTTAAAAGCCTTGCTGCTGAACTCTTCCCAGGCAACTACCAAGAGACATCATCGGTAGATCAAGCAGCTAGCACCCATCTTATTTTGATATGCCCTCGCTATGAAGGAATGGATGCTCGTGTTGAACAAACCTACGCGGATGCAATTATTTCAATTGGCGATTACGTTTTGATGGGCGGTGACTTGCCAGCTCAAGTCCTCCTTGAAGGGCTTTTACGGTATGCTCCTGGGATTGTTGGGAATGCACAGTCTGTTGAGCAAGACTCATTCAGCGGCCCATTACTTGACCACCCGGCTTATAGCCTTCCCGTTGTCTGGCATAACCAAGAAATTCCCGCCGTTGTACGTTCCGGGAATCACGAAGTTATTCGTCAATGGCAACTGAATGAATCCTGTAAAAAAACAATACTCAAGCGTTTTGACTGGTTTAGAAGCAATAATCCAGAACAAGAAACGCTCGCGCTTGCGCAAAAAAACATCCCCCCACACTACGTTGTACTCATGCACGACCAGATCAAATTACCAAACGGCCAGATAGGGACAACATCGGTGACATCAATAGATATTCACGACACTGCCCGTTCATGCGCTAGTTATGGCGTAAACAATTTTTTTATTGTTACCCCACTCGTTCAGCAGCTCTCTATCGTCCACACCTTCCTTGATTTTTGGCATTCAGAAGAAGGTAAAAGCTACAACCCAAGCCGATACCAGGCTGTAAGCAAGGTACAAACGGCCCCTAGCCTAACTACAGTCCTTGAACGCATCACCGCAGAAACCGGAAAAAGGCCCCTTATCATCACCACAAGCGCCAAAAAATTGCCCCATAGTCAAACAATTGATTTTAATGACCAGGGAATTGTCTGGGAACATGATCGGCCCGTTGTGCTTTTATTCGGTACTGGTCAGGGATTAGCAGATGAAGTTGTTGCCATGAGCGACTACTTGCTCATTCCAGTGCAAGGTATGACTAATTATAACCATCTGTCAGTACGATCAGCCATGGCTATCATCCTTGATCGATGGTTGGGCCTCCAACCTCGCAACAGAGGGCATAACTTTGGTATTGCCAAAAAGAGTAAATAATTTTATACTTAGACCCTCAAAAAACTCGCTATTTACAAGAGGATTTCATGAAAGCTCGCAGCTTAACTAGAGAAACTATTCTGAACATCGGTATGACCGAACGTAATTTCCCAGCGTTTAAAATTGGTGATAGCATCGAAATCTCCCAAACAATCAAAGATGGCGATAAAGAGCGCACGCAATTATTCACTGGCGACGTTATTGCTATGCACAAAAATGGTGTTGCATCAACTGTAACCGTCCGCAGAATGGGCGCTAACGGTATTGGTGTTGAGAAAATTTTCCCTTACTACTCTCCTGGGATCTCAGCCATTCGTTTAGTCAAAAATGGTATTGCCCGTCGCGCTAAACTCTACTACCTCAGAGATCGCGAAGGTAAGGCTGCTCGTATTAAAGAGCGTATTCTTACCAAAGAGCAAAAAGAAGCCCAAGTTCGTGCACATGCACAAGAAGCTTAAGCTTCCAAAGCAAAATTTTAAAAGAGCGTTAGTTCAGTCAAGCATTTTGCTGGGCTGCCTAGCGCTCTTTTTTTCTAGTTGCAGCAAATCTAATCCTCATTCACCATTGCGCCTTGGCCATGCCAAGCACTTCGATATCCCTCAGCCCGTTGGCTTTGTCCTTACGCCACGCTCTATGGGCCTACATGGTGACTATTTTGTGTGCACGGGCAAACAGCCACTCAATAAAACTATAGATTTTTATGCGCGTGAAATGGAACGAAGCGGTTGGAAAATACATAATTTTTCAAATGCCGTTGAGGGGCTACTTTCTTGTTCAAAGCCCCACAAATTATGTACTGTTTCTATCAGAGCAGATAAGAATAAAACTGCTGTACACACCTTTGTACAACAACGAGATAATCATTCGTCAAGGCAACGAAGGGCAGTCGGTGAGCCTGGCGGAAAAGGAAAAGGCCCAGGATCCTCCCCATCGCCACACGGTACATTTGGCACAGGGATGTGGAGTCCCGGCAACCCTGTTACAGGGCAGATAGGCTCCTGAGAAAAAATAGCATTGTGTCTGACTGTTAGCACAATAGGTATTGCATGAGATGCAGGCAGGTGCCAATCAGATGGGAATACAAAAATAGTATTTGCTGGATCAGTCAAGAACGACTCTTGATTCACTTTTAATTGCATCCCACTTGGCACGCAAATTTCACACTCAGGCAGCTCCTCAAATGTCTCCCCACAGTCGCGATAAGCCTTCAAAAGTACCGGCACCCCAGTTCTGTTTTCTAAAATATCTCCAACAGAAATTAGGATTTCTAACTGCAGATATCTGGTGGACAAATCACGGGCAGGATCTGGTAAAGCCGCCCCATGAACAGAGTTAAGGA
>JBIIJF010000142.1:0-2569 GCA_044234015.1 Candidatus Babeliales bacterium | reverse complement strand
CAAGGCTTTCGTTTAGAGGATGTTTATATTATTGCCGAAAAAAAGCAGAATTGTGCGGCTCCTTTGAATTTGGACGCAGCATTAAAATGTTGCTCTGTGACTCCGGAAGAAGGCCAAAGAATCGATTGGTTGCAAATTACTATTGATAAAGAACCATCCGGTGATAAAGAACCATCCGGTGATAAAGAACCATCCGGTGATAAAGAACCATCCGGTTTTAGCACACAATTGGGCTGTGATACTGATTCCCCAATCATGGTAATGGTTTCTTGTAACACTCATGATGGGATCAAAGACCGTCTGCCTTGGAGGATGCTTACGCCTGCTCCTCCTACTATGGAAGTGATTGATCTGGCAAAAAAGATGTATCAGTATTGCGGTTATTCTTGGTGTTATTTATGCAACCATGCTTTTATGATTTGTGGAGGAGGTCATCAAAAATTTAATCCTCAAATATACCAGTATATTTACGATGAAGATGCGCTTGGTTATCAGGCCGTAAGAAAACTTGATGATGATGATGATGAACAGACAGAGGAAGACGACCTTGACCTAGAAGCCACAGCTTAAAATTCGTGATGGGCTTCACTGTGGTGAGGAATTTCTGTAACATTATTTGTTTCGATCCACACAATAGAGCCGTGCCAGCGAGCTTTTTGAAAATTACCAACGGTTTGGAGTTTAATTAATTTTTCTCCAGCTGGCACATGATACAGTGCGGTGAATGTTTTGCCTGGCCCAGAATACAGGGTGGAATCATTCTGGATTGTTTTAATATAAACGCGTTTTTCTACCGCGTATTTAAAGGCTAAAAGCATTCCAGTCGCACATAGTAATGTGCACAGAAGTGCTATTATTAAGCGCTTTTTTTGCTTGAGCAATTTTTTTACATACACAAACAATACGATCCAAAGCCCTAAAAAAAGTAGCTGCAGGTAGACCATTGGGACCAATTTAATCATTTGTTCGCCGCAGTAAAGTATGTAACTACCAACTGAAAGCATCTGGTAAGGGTTCATAGCGATATCATTTCTACTAGTTAGGATTGAAGAGTTAAAAACCAATAATGTGCTCGCTTGAGCAGGACTTCTTGTTCTGTGGGCGAAAGGTGTTTTTTGTCGTATTTATCACTTGAGCATTGTCCTAAAAAAATAATGAATTCATCTATTTTTTCTTGAGATAAGCCTTTGGCCAAGCAGAAAGATTCAATGGTGTCCATGGTGATGTCGCTTGGTGCCTGCTTGATTTGCTTAGCTACGTAAGCAACAAAAAAGGTGTATATGCCACTGCTATCACCAGTTTTTACTAATGCTTTGAGTGCCTGCTCAGTGGTGGCATTTGCACGTGCTTGTTTGGAACAGAACAAATGCCAACGGCTATTCAAAAAGTTAAAAGCAGGGCGAATAACGAAAAAAAGAGGCAGGAGCAAGAAGCCTGTAAAGAGCCACCAGGGTAAAGATAATGGCTCAGATGAATCTGTTTTTGCGGGTGCATGAGCAGTTGGTGCTTCAGGTGCCGGGGTAGGATTTTTTTCAGCTACTGATGGTGCTAGCATGCTTGGTTTTGTTGAGGCCTGCTCGCCAGACACATTGAGCAGCAAGGGCTGTGTTTGCAACTTCTTAATCTGATGATCATGATAATCGTAGTAGGTGTATGTTTGCGCCGGAATTTCTATGCTACCAGCTCGCCCAACCTGCACAATAAATTCAAAATGCTTTTTATTAGCACCACTGGTGGCTGGGCCTACCGGTACTGTCTCGTTTTTAGAATCGTAGTATTTAACATCTCTTGGCAGGACTAATTTTGGCATGCCGATGTGATCAAAATCAGCAGTTCCCTCAAGGTCCAGACTGAGTTTAACCGGTTCATTTACCGCCACGTCAGATGCAGATATGGTTGCTTTGTAGCTTGTAAAAAGACCAACTGAGTCAATCTGCTCAGAGGGCAGTGGCTGTACCGTTATCGTAATTGCATTGCTTTGTAAATGCATTACTTCCGGCCGATTACCAAAAAAATCATTAAAAAAAGATTCATCAAAAAGTCCACCGCGTGTATTTTTGCTGCGCTCAGGGATAATTGCAATATCCATGCGTATCGGTCCCAGCGTAAAAATGCCTGCTTTGTGTGGTGTTAGCTGAAATTTTTTCTCAAGCACCGTGTGTTCTCTGCCATTAACAATTTCTGACCGTTGGAGAGGGGCGCCGATTTCTTTTGTGGTAAAATCGGGGTTTTCTAAATTGCCCATGGCTGCTTCGGCAACTGCCCAGCGAGATCGTATGGTTGCCGTAACCTCTAGCGGCTCACCAACAACGATTTTTGTTTTGTTTTGAACTAGTTTTGCGGACACACTGTCATCTCTTGTCTGTGTTGATTGCTCAGGTGGCGTAATGGTGAGGGCCAGCGTATTAGATTCCACAACTTTTCCCTGATGGTTTACTCGTGCCGGGCCAATAGTAAAAGTTCCAGCCTTGGGGGCTTGTACGGTGAAGAGCTGTGTAATTGTTGATTGGTATTGGCCATTCATGAAGGCGATATTGTTTGAGCGCTGTTGGCTGAGTATGTTGAGCTG
>JBIIJF010000135.1:0-2664 GCA_044234015.1 Candidatus Babeliales bacterium | reverse complement strand
CAAGACCTTGGATTGTGGGATTGCCGGTGTCGCGATCGCCTTCTTCAACAGTAACCACAATATTAAACGGTTGCTGCGCAGCCTGCGTTAATGATTGGTTGTGTGTTTTGAGAGTAATGCGTACAGCATGGAGGGATGAAATAATACTGGTGGCAAATAGTAGCAAAATATAACGCATACAACATCTCCCTGTTACCATGGTTTTTGACCTTGTTGTGGTGGCTCTGTGGTAGTATTTAATTCTCGCATGAGCAGTGACTTTTGTTTTTTAGCTTCGTCAGCTTCGAGATTTGCAAGCATAGCCTGCATTCGCTTCATCTGCATAGTTTCTTGTTTTTTGTTTGATGATTGCGTACTATCAGTAGTGGCCTGTTGGTCAGCTTTTTGCTCTTTTTTGTCAGGCGATACTGTATGATCTCTCTCATCTTGCTCTTGCTGCTTGCCGTTGTCGGCTTTTTGGCGGTCAGATTTCTCTTTTTCCCCCTGCTCTCCTGGCTCACCGGTTTTTTTCGGCTGATCTTTTCCGCCATCCTCTTTTTTATCTTGCTCACGGTCCTTGCCGTCTTTGTCTACTTCTTGCTCTTTATTTGAGTCTTGTTGCGGGTTTGCGGCGGCATCTTTGCGGGACTCTTTGTTATCATTTTTCCCAGAATTTTTGGGATTGCTGTCTTGTTTGTCCTGTGACTTATTGTCTTGATTTTGGTTTTCGTCTTGGTCTTTGCCTTTATCCCGATTATGCTTTTTGTTATCATCCTGCTTATCTTGCGTATCATTTTTATTATCGTTCTTTTTTTCGTCTTCTTTATCTTTTTCATCCTGTTTTTTTTGCTCCTCACGTTTTTTGCGGAGCTCGGCAAGGGTTTTTTCTGCTTCTTCTTTATTTTTTACTGTTTTTTCATCAGTGCTTTTCGTGTACCAGGTAATCGCCTCTTCAATGGCCTTGATTGCTTTTTCAAGGGTAGCGTCTTCAACTCTGACTTTTGGCTCTTGCCATTTCTCTGGTAGCAGATGGAGACCGTACTGCTCATGGCTTTTGCCGGCATTAAATAGTGCTTGCTGCTGGAGGTTTTTATCGTTTTGTTCAGTCTCATATGCACGACCAAAATTGTTAGCTGCGTCTTGGTACATACTGCTTCGGTACTGTGCAACGCCAAGGTTATAGTTAATTAAGGCATCTGTCGGGCTATTTGCTTGGTCAGCAAGGAGTGTCTTTAGGTCGTATTTTGCTTCTAGCGGCAAGGCGAAGCAACAGAGCAAAAAAAGCGATAAAATCATAAAATCCATTCAAGAGCTAGCAAGAGCCATGTGGCCCCTAAAAACCATGGGTATCTGTCGTGGTAGCGTTCTAGTTTTTTATCGTGGTACTGCTCTTTTTCATGTTGTTGTACAAAGGCAATAACCTCTTGCACGTCAGCATCATCGTAATGTGCTCGGCAGTAGCCACCACGTAGTGCCGTGGTAATTTGTATAAGTTTTTCTTCATTGAGCCTTGATAAAGCAACCGCGCCGGTTTCGTCTAATTCGTGGCCAATTTGTTTTCCTTGGGGGTTGAGCTTAGGAATGGGCGCGCCCTCTGGTGTACCAATACCAAGGGCAAACAGAGAGACCCCTTCGCGCTCGGCGCGCTGTTGTGTTGCAGAAAAATTGGTAGAAAAGTCTTCGCCATCGGTCAAGAGCACAATCAGTTTGTTTTTCCGTTCGCCTGCCTTTTTAAAAGTTTCAATGGCTTTTTTTAATGCGGTATCAAGGGCGGTAGTCCCAGATGAGATACTTTCGGCATCGACGTTTTCTAAGAAGAGTAAAAAGGCGGCATGGTCTGCCGTCATAGGGCATTGTAAAAAAGCCGTGCCAGAAAATAGAATGAGGCCAACACGCTCACAGGTTAGCTTTTGGAGGAGCGTGCGGACTTTAAGTTTGGCGATGGTAAGGCGGTCTGGCTTTAAATCTTTGGCGCGCATGCTGCCAGAGACATCCAGGAGTATGAGCACGTCGCGGCCAGATTGTATTACCGTCTCCTCTTGCTTGCCCCATTGTGGGCGCAAAAGAGCAATAAAAAGAGCGATGAGGGCCAAAATCATGCATGCTGTTTTGGCGATGGTGCGCTTAGAGCCGATGCCATGCATCAGTATTTGGTGTTTGGTGGTAAGTTGGCGCAGACTATTGATTATGCGATAGGATCTGAAAAGCACGAGTAAAATACCAAAAATAAAAATCGGTAACGTTGCTATGTTTGCTGTGCCAGCCCAGTGAATATTGCTCATAACAAGCCCCGCCAGATAGTTAATCTTAAAAATAGTTCTAAGAAAAAGAGTGCAATAAAGAACCAGATGAACTCAGCAAATGCCTCGTACAACGTATGAAAGATGTTTGTTTGCATGGTTGTTTTTTCAAGCGTATCAATTGTATCGTAGACGCTCCGCATCTCTTTGGGGTTGTGTGCTAAAAAGAATGCCCCACCGGTTTTTTCTGCAATTGTTTTGAGTAATGTGCTGTTAACCTGTGATTGGCCTGATTGTAGCCCAAAAATTGGATGCATAAAATAGCCACCTTGCTCGTTACCAATCCCAATAGTGTAAACTTTTATGCCATATTCTACGGCAAGTTCTATTGCGGCATCTGGGCTAATTTTTTCACCAGGGGTTGGTGCTCCATCAGTTAGTAGGA
>JBIIJF010000055.1:0-6051 GCA_044234015.1 Candidatus Babeliales bacterium | reverse complement strand
GGCGGTTGCAAGTCCTGTTCCAAGTGCAGTGCCTTGAGGATCGATGATCTTGAAATTTAGATTGCCAACCAGCTCCTTAAGAATTGCTTTATCTAGTGTTAATGGGCAGCGTGAGAGTGCATCTTTTGCAAAAATTACAAGCCCAATAGGGTCACTGGTGCGTTTTTCAATAAATCGAATTGCCTCTGCTTTTGCAACTTCAATGCGTGGACGACGGTCATGTGGATCATCGAAAAATTCCATACTGCCTGAGACGTCCAGGGCTAAAACAATATCAATCCCGTTAATACTGATTTGTGATCGCTCATCGGCCCATTGTGGGCGTGCGGCCAAAAAGGCCAGTAATCCCAATGCCCCAATGCGCAAGGCATGCAAACTACGAGATATCCATGGGGAGCTTACCTTTCCATGGACGGCAATGTGCCCTGTTACTGGGTACTGGTACCAGGTACGCCTGACAAGGTACATTTTTACCATTACCAGTACAACGAGCAGGCTACCTAGCCCGTATAAAATATATGGATAAGCAAGATGAAGTAACATAGTGTAAACACCTTCTTATGCATTAGAAATTGTTTCTAAAAGCTCTGCACATGCCCTGTGCACGCGTTCAACGAATGCTTCGCGTGATTCATTAGGGAGTTTTATCATGGGCTCTCCAATACCTATTTTAATCACGGCGCGTGAAGAATCAATTAAAAAACTATCCTTTGGCAAGACTGTGTGGAGGCCACTAGTAACAATTGGGACTACCGCTCGCTTGCTTGTTTCCGCAGCTATGGCAAACCCCTGCTTGAAGCGTTGTAGCTTCCCGTCTAGAGAGCGTGTGCCTTCAGGAAAGATAAGCATGTGCGCATTAAATGTTTCTGCTTTTTCAATAAAATTGGTAAGGCTTTTTATGGCGCTTGTTGGTCGATTGCGATCGATGGGTGTGTGCATGCGCTTGAGAATAGTTCCTGCCAAGGGAATCGCACGGTAACTTGCTTTGCTAAACCAAACAAAAGCTTGTTCAGCTAAGAGCGCTTCTACTAATGGGATATCCAGCGCAGAGGTATGATTTATAACGATGAGTGCAGGCTCATCAAGCATTAGCGATTTTCTGGGGGTTTTTATATCTATTTTAATACCAAAAATAAATATGAGGCATTTGCAGAAAAGGCACGATGACAAGTAGAACAGGTGTCTTGCAGGTGCAAAAAATGGACCCAAAAGTGCCAATGGAAATAGTATGCAAGGAATGACGATGATAGCCAGTGTAAGGCTGGCAGACCATACAAAAAAAGACCATGCAATTAGGAGAATACGCAATTTCATAATGTTATAAAAATAACGAGTCGCTGTATTGTTCGTGTCGTTTTCGTCTGTAAATCGCAATTAAAAATGTCGCCATGATTGCCTCAATCAGAAAGGTACCGTATTTTACAGCCAAAACTAAGCATCGGTTTGTTATTGTTTCTGTCATCGGCGTGAGAAAAGTATGTGAACTTGCAAAAAAAAGATGCTGATTTGGCATGTTGAGCCACTTGTTTGCTAAAGTGCTCCAGCCGTAATCTATACCGCAGGTAAGCAAAATAAGGAGTCCAATGATTGGTGCGTTATAAAAAAAGAAGTTTGCAGCATGCTCAACAGCACCAAGCATATTTTTAATGCTCGCTGGCCTAGCATCAAGCCAGTAAAGCGTTACTGAAAATTCAAAGGTGCGGAGAAAGACAACAAAATACCAGTTAATACTTGGTATTGTTGTGAGGTGAAAGCCATGGTACAAAATTTGCGCCCCGAATAAAAAAACCACAGTGCCAGCTAAAGCCAATTGGCAGTACTTCAAAATGAATGCTGCATAGTAAGCATGGTCAGGCACGTGTTCTTCTCTTCGCAAAAGGAGGATGAAAGAAGTTGTTGTTAAAAACCATGTAATTGCCTGGGCAAAAATAATGATAATCAGAGAGATAATTGAGAGAATGCCAGGAGTAACTGCAGGGTATGCGTTTATTATTTTTGCGATGTAGTTTCCAAAGCATAAAAACAAGATTGCGTCGCAGAGTAAAAATGGCAAAAACGATCGCCCAAAAGCAATGCTGCCTTTTATAAATATGGTAAAACAAGAGACTAGAAGACTTGCCAAGCGGTGTGGGCGCAGCAGGTCAAGACTGTTTTTCCAAGCGAGAAAAATAGCGTGCATAGTGTCATTCGAAGATAAGGTTAAAATGATTGTGCTTAGCACGAATATAAAATACGGTTACTGAAGCATAATTCAAGAGATGTATGAGAGCAAGAAGAGGAATGCTTGCACCGGGGATTAAGGCGTCAATTTTGTACGTGAGCCAATACCAGCAGATATTGATGATTATTTTTGCTGTGGCAATAGCGAGCACGGCAGGGAATAAATAAAAAAACAACTTGCCGGAGCGAATCAACGCAAGGCCATAGTCTTGTATTCGTAGAGAGCTATCAAAAAAGAACAAAAGGACGATTGCGGCCAAGGACAGAAAGTATGGCTGAACCAACAGATAGGTGATGGCAACTGCCCAGATCCCCGGCAAGTAGCCAAGGTAGTAATCACGATTTTTTGGTTCAATGGATGGCCTCATGCTCAAGATGTAACCAAACAAAAGAATGACATGCAGCAGAATGGTGGCATTGGTTGCCAGGTTAGGGATGACGCCGTTTATTTTTGGCAGGTGACTGATGTGCAGTGCGGCCAGAAGTACGTATGCCCACCAAAAATGCTTGAGCATGAATATTCCAGCAAGCTTAACGGTGTTAAGGCAGCCAAGTAGGTATAATTGCAAATTTGCTTTGTGAAAGATTTTTAGTGAGTCTTTCCATTGTGCTGCTAGTGATGTGTAATTCATTTAGTCTCCTTCATAATAGAATACGCCAAAAAGCTACAGAAATGTTATCTCAAAAGCAAAGATCCTGATAGCCCATTTTTAAATTTGCATAAAAGAAAATTATTTTTGCCAATTATTTTTTTATATTGACAAGTTTTAATTTTAAAAACTACCATGAAAAGTAAGCATTGCATAAAGTCTTTGACAAATGTGGGATGCTTGGTAAAAAAGAGACCTGATGCGTTAAAATAATCGATGGTATGCAGAAGTTAGGGGCTGCATGCTTGGGAGAGGGGGCTTAGAGGGATGCGAAGAAAAAAAACTATGAATGAAGCTGGACCAAAGCTGCTGATTGTAGAGTCACCTGCCAAAATAAAGACCATATCAAAATTTCTTGGTAAGGACTTTAAAATTATGTCGACGTATGGGCACATAAAAGATCTGCCACAACGTCGCATTGGCATTACTCGCGATGAGAATACGCATGCCATCGAACTTAAGTACGATGTGCTTAAAGATAAAGCAACAGTAATCGCTGATATTTGTAAGCAAGCACGGGTTTCTAGTGAAGTTTTTCTAGCTTCTGACCCTGACCGCGAAGGGGAGATTATTTCCTGGCACATTGGCCAAGAGATAGAAAAAGTATTTGCTGACCCAAGCCAGATTCACCGGATTACGTTTAACGAAATTACCAAAACGGCAATTAAAGAGGCGATTAATAATAAAGCTTCAATAGACCTCAATAAAGTTGGGGCGCAGCAAGCTCGGCGTGTTTTGGACCGCTGGGTGGGATACCAGGTGTCACCAATTTTGTGGAAAAAAATTAGCAAGGGTCTTTCTGCTGGTCGCGTACAGTCGGTAGCATTAATGCTCATCTGTGACCGCGAAACAGAAATTTTAGCATTTAAAGTTGAAGAATATTGGTCGATTCATGCCCTGTTTAGCGCAGCCGCTAAAGCAGAGCTCCTTGCTGAACTTGCCAAGATTAATGGCAAGACTGCAGAGATTGCCTCCAAAGAGCAAGCTGATAAAATTTTAGCTGACCTCAAAAAACACACCTTTGCTGTTTCAAAAATTACCGATAAAAAACGGTCTAAAAATCCACCGCCACCATTTATGACGAGTACCTTGCAGCAGGATGCCTACAATAAGTTGGGCTTTTCTGTGGACAAAACAATGTCTGTGGCCCAGCGGCTGTACGAAGGGATAACGCTTGCAGACAAAGGCTCTGCTGAAGCACTTATCACCTACATGCGTACTGATTCTTTGCGTATCTCAGACACGGCACTTGCGGCGACGCGTGATTTTATTGAAAAAGAGTACGGCAAAGAGTACTTGCCAAAAACACCATTTTCGTATGGCAAAAAGGGCGCACAGGATGCTCACGAAGCCATTCGTCCTATTGATGTAACTGTTTTGCCAACCTTTGTTGCAAAGTACGCTTCACCAGACGAAGCAAAACTGTATGGGCTCATTTGGAAGCGCTTTGTAGCGTGCCAAATGGAACCAGCAGAATACTTTCAGCGCCAGGTGTTGATTGATGGCGGTCCGTACCAGTTTCGTGCAACGGGCTCAACCCTCATGTTTGACGGTTTCTTAAAAGTCTATCAGGTAGAAGATGAAGATGATGAAAAGGCTGTAAAAATTCCAAAAGAGATTGTGGAAAATGGTGCATTGGCTGTTAAAAAAATAGATCCTAAGCAGCACTTTACTCAACCTCCACCACGCTACACAGAAGCATCATTGGTCAAAGAGTTAGAAAAACGTGGAATTGGTCGTCCAAGTACCTATGCAGCTATTCTTTCTACCATTCAAAAACGTGCTTATTGTACGCGTGAAGCTAAGCGTTTTGTGCCAACAGAGCTTGGCAAAAAAGTGAGTGATATGCTTGTGCAGAATCTGCCAGACATTATCAACGTGACCTTTACGGCAAAAATGGAAGAAGATCTAGATAAAATTTCTCAGGGCGAAGCCGTGCGTGACATAGTGCTCAACGAATTTTATGAGAAATTCAAAAAAGACTTAATCGCGTTTGGTGGGAATGTTGATGATAAAAAAGCCATCGAAACATCATTAACCTGCCCAACGTGCAATAATCCTTTGGTGATTCGGTTTAGCCGCAACGGTGAATTTGTTGGCTGCAGCAAATATCCAGAGTGTAAATTTACGTCTAATTTCTCTCGTGCAGAGAATGGTGACATTACGCTTGAAACCAGTGAGCAAGCAGATCTTGGCGCATGTCCCGCGTGTAGCAAAGCATTGCTCAAGCGCATGGGTAAGTTTGGGCCATTTATTTCCTGTTCAGGATACCCAGAGTGTAAATTTATTCATCAGGATAAGCTCAAAATGCCATGTCCAACGTGCGGCAGTAACTTAGTCAAGCGCCGCTGGCGTGGAGGCTCATTCTGGGGCTGTGCTGGCTATCCCAAGTGCCGATTTGCGATTTTTGGACAAGTAGAAGAGACCCCCTGTCCAAGGTGTAAGGGGCCATATTTGCTTATTCAATTTGATAAAAAAACGGAAATCACCAAGCTCGTTTGCCCAGATAAGGCATGTGGGCATAACGAAATTAAGCAATCACAAGATTAAGAATGCAAGGTCCCAGCTAATAAAATAGCTGGGACCTTTATCTTTAGTACTTACTGCTAAAGGGTTTAAACAGAGTTATTTTTCCTCAATGACTCTTGTCAATTCATTCCAGGCAACTAGGCAAGGGCTATCTACGCCAAAATTCCCACCAGCGAGGGGGTATCTTGATTGCTGGTGGCATAGCAAGTAGCGTAGCAATTTCGTGGTAACCCCGGTCAGCTGCGTATTGAGCAGGAGTTTTTCCCTCGGGAGTTGTTATTTTTGGGTCTGCGCCAGCCGCAAGCAGTACTTTAATTGTAGGACCAATTTTATGCTTTAAGGGGCACTCTACAGCGCCTATCAGTGGGGTATGTCCACTATGTGTGCGTGTATTAATGTCAGCTCTAGCCGCTACTAATTTTTCTATGACGTCTGTGTCTCCACGAAATGCGGCTATGTGGATGGGAGTGTATCCTTTTTCATTCTGCATGTTAGGGTTAGCTTTTGCCGATAGTAATATTTCAATAATGGCTAGGCTACCTGAGTGAGCAGCGTCATGTAATGGTGTTTTTTTTGTAGAATCACATGCATTAACATCAGCACCGCCTGAAATGAGCATTTTTACAGCAGTAATATTTTTGCTGTTTACTGC
>JBIIJF010000102.1:0-3674 GCA_044234015.1 Candidatus Babeliales bacterium | reverse complement strand
TACGAAGTGCAAGCTGATTTTGTTGCACCATCGCCAGACTTGATTAAAAAACATGATGGAAAATTATTTTTTGATAACATGGCCCTGAACCGCCAGCAGCTGATTACCGTTGGGGTAAAGCCAGAAAATATTGATGATTCAAAGAATGATTGCACCATTTGCAATACAAAATATCATTCGTACCGCAGAGCAGAGGATAAAAGTCTGTACAATACACAGGCGACAATTGTGTGGCTAACTACCTAGCCGCGAAGGTTTCTGGCTGGAGATAAAAGCTTTTTATACACCCAATACAAAGCACCTACACAACCAGTAAGAGCGGCCAGTAATGTGCGAATAGGGTGGCGACTTATCTTTTCTGCAAGCCAATTATGCCTATTTACAATACCACGACGCACTACGGGCCTTTCAGGCGCTTGCCCTAAAACAGCAGCTATTTGCTGATATCCATTCTGATTGGCAATATCTAACGCAGATCGCCCATCAAAATCAGGGGCATTCACCTCAAGATCTTGCCGGCGAAGTAGGGCATTCACAAGATCTAAATTCTGGTATTGCACAGCAAGGTGAATGGCTCTTCGATTCGCAATTAGTGGCATATTAACGTCTAAATCATTATTTAGAATCAAATTCACTAAGTCTTGATTAAAAGGAATACGCCCCATTAAAGTCCTCATGAATCTTCTGTGAAACACTCTGTGTCTCTCATCAAGCTGAAGCCCTGGACGCACTTGCTCAACCGGCAAAGAAGCGGTGCGGCGCGTGTTAGAAAACCCTAAATCATTTAACATTGCTTCCAAAACCGGTTGATTACAAACTGGACAATTATAAACCGTTGTATTATTAAACCATCTTATTATACAACTCCTATGGTATGGATGCTGAGTGCATTGGTGTTGCTGGGCTTGATAACCCCAGATAGTTAGCAGAGTAATATTTTCAGCCGGATCGTCACTTAGATTATCCTTGCAAATAGGACATTCTAACGTATCGGCTTGAGAGCCTCTAGCAGTTACTTGATTGCATCCAGTTGCCGCAATGCTGGCCATCCGCACCAGCATCAATAGTGCTAGTACCCCGGTTTTGATTATATTCTCCATCTTTTCTCCAGCGGATTCAATATATCGATCTAATCGAAACTTTGATTGCTTTTTAAAAGCCTTGCTTATTTATTCACAAATAGTAAATTACATTAACACGTAGGTGACTGTGGCCTCAATAGTAATTTTTATTTGACTAAATAAAGCGGCTATCAAAAGAAAAAGGGGCTGGGTTTTTAAAAACCCAGCCCCTTTAAATCATCGAATAGATTACTGCACCCGACGGCCGTTCTGAGCGCCATCGACAGTGGTAAGTTTGTTTTTGCCATCTTTATCGTAGGCATAGAGCATCATGCCCTCGGAAAGCATGCCAGCCATTTTGCGTGGTTTCAGGTTTGCAACAAACACCCCCTGGCGACCTACAAGCTCTTCTGGCTTTAAATCTTTGGCAACACCGGAGAGAATTTGACGCTGACCATACGACCCTGCGTCAACTTTTAAGCATAACAACTTGTCTGAATTTGGCACCGGTGTGCATTCCGTAATGGTCCCAACAACCAGGTGAAGTTTGGCAACATCATCAATCGTTGCCTCAGGAACTTGCTGCGTAGTTGTTGTAGTAGCCGCAGACTCAGTTGCTGCAGGAGCCGGCGCGGCATCCAATTCATGCAAATGTGATTCTGGTCGCATAAAAAGAACCTTGTCTGTTTTGGTAATGGTAAAAGTAAAATCCCACGCATCCTGACGAAGCTCATGATCATAATCCATGCCAAGCACAAGCGGCGCACCAATAGTAGCCAAAAGCTCTTCCATTTTATTCGGCATAACTGGCCACAGAGTTAAGCCAATGACACGCAACGCATTACAGGCCGTTGCAATAACTTCTTCAAACAGTAGCCTGTTTGTTTTTGCCAGCTTCCATGGCTCTTGCTCATGCACGTAGGCATTGACTGTGGCAATCATTTTCCAAACTTCTGCCAAGGCTGTGTGATAGAAATATTTTTCCATCTCGTCAGCAAAGAAGCGGTAACCCTCTGCAATGCGCATTTTAACCGCCTGTGCCTGCGGCTCAAGCGTTGCAGAAGCCTTTACCGTGGTGTAATTATTATTAACGGCAAGCGTCATAATGCGGTTCAACAAGTTACCCAAGCTGTTAGCAAGATCTGCGGTTAGGCGATCCTCAAGGTCCTTGAGATCAAAGGTTCCATCATGGGTAATTGCCATCTGGCGAGCTAAGTAGTACCGCACTTGTTCTGTGCCATACCAGGCAGCTAGCTTTGCAGGGTCCAACGAGTTCCCAAGGGATTTAGACATCTTTGCATCACCAACCAAAATGTACCCGTGCACCACAAGTTTTTTTGGTATTGGCATATTGATCGCCATTAAAAATGCCGGCCAATAAATGGCATGGAACCGTACAATGTCTTTTGCCATTACATGCGCATCAGCTGGCCAACACCGCTCAAGAAGCTCTTTTGCTGCTGCATCGGTACTGCCATAACCAACACCGGTCAGATAATTATTTAACGCATCTGCCCAAACATAAACCGTATGCGATGCATCGTCAGGAAAGGGAATGCCCCACGTAACGGTCTTGCGCGACAAGCTCAAATCTTTAAGGCCTGCCTTCACGAAGGCAACTACTTCATGGAGTCGCTCTTTTGGCGTAATGAAGTCTGGGGTTGCTTCGTAAAAAGCTAACAATTTATCGGAATAGGCAGAAAGTTTAAAAAAGTAGCTCTCTTCAGAAAGTTGCTTAAGGGTGCGCTTGCAGGTCGGGCACAGATACTGCCCCTCCGCATTTTTGAGCGGTTCACTACCGATATTTACAAATGTTTCATCTGGCACACAGTACCAGCCATCGTATGAGGCCTTGTAGATATCACCCTTTGCAAGAAGAATTTTAATCCACTCCGTCACCCCATGCTCATGGTCAGCATCCGTTGTACGAATGAAACGGGAATAATCAATCCCATAGAGCTGCCACAGGTCTTTGTACGTTGGCACAATGGAATCAACAAAGTCTTTTGGCGCCATCGAAACCGACTCTGCGCGCTCTTGGATTTTTTGCCCGTGCTCATCGCTACCAGTTAGGAAAAAAGTTTTTCTCCCCAGCAACCGCTGCCAACGCATAGCAATATCGGCAAGCAATGTTGAGTAGAGGGTGCCAAGGTGCGGCTGCGCATTTGGATAATAAATTGGTGTGGTAATGTAGTATGTTTTTTTCATATGTTTTAATCTTCAGTCTGTAGCAACGCACACAATATTATTTAATTTCTGTTTTTGGAAATATCGTAAAAAAGCGGCTCCATCGAACAATGCGTGTCCAAAAGTTTACCGGATGCTTAATTAAATCAATGCCCCAGAAAGCCTCTTCACTATCTAGTGAGTACAAAATCATACTCGCTCGTCCGTGAACCAAGCTCTTGTCCAAGAACAACCATACACGGCTGTCTGCGCTATTTTTACGGCTATCACCCATTACCCAGTACTTACCTTCTGGAACCACAATTGGACCAAATTCATCAATGCTGCCGCCATGGCTATCGCGCAAGCTTGGGGTAAATGGATAATCAAATATTGGCTCGCCTGTAAGCGGATTTTTAATAACTTCTTCCTCTGCAATTTTGTAGT
>JBIIJF010000100.1:0-3681 GCA_044234015.1 Candidatus Babeliales bacterium | reverse complement strand
TTGCTGGGGCGATTGTTGATACGAGCAAAACGGTTGATTTACAGCTGCAGCTGCTTAATTATGAACATTCCAGGGTGCCAGGAAATCAGTTGGTAGCTGTGATAGAAAATGCCACCACGCCTCAGGATGGGGTTCTGGGTGGTATGCCGCTGGCCGTTGATGTTCCAGAATTGCCAAACACTGCATCACAAGCTTGATTGCATACCTGTTCATGGGGAGAATTCTTTCTTTACATTATGCTGCAATCAAGTATCATAAAACCCTGTATCTTAGCTTATTTTTATTGAAGGATTTGTTCATGGACCACTTGCATAAACACGGTCCGTACGAGCATGGGGCCCTTGAGCACCATCATACGGTGCTGTCTGAGATTTTGTGCCATTTGCCGTACGCCATTTTTGCTGTTGCACTGAGTATGATTGTTATGAGTCTTCTTGGTTTTTGTGCCGCAGGTGCTCAGTTTGAATCTGCCTGTCATCGTTTGTTTCATAATTTTCATTTTTTTCATATTCTCTTTGCCGCCACAGGGACAATGCTTACGCTGCGTCGTTATTCAAAAAATATTTGGTTGAGCATTTTGGTTGGTTTCTTTGTTCCGCTCCTTTTTTGCACCTTTTCAGATGCGTTATTGCCGTACCTTGGTGGCCGCATGTTGGGGCTTGATATGGAGTTGCATTGGTGCCTGTTCTCTCACCTGGAAATCATTATTCCATTTTTGCTAATTGGAATGCTTAATGGTTGGGCAATGAGTACACACCAATTAAGCTTGCAGATGTTTTACTCTGTTGGTTTTCATGTATTTCATGTTTTTATTAGCTCCATGGCGTCACTTCTGTATTTGGTGAGTTATGGCTTTAGTGATTGGTCTTCACTTCTTGGTTTTGTATTCATTTTTAAAATTATTGCTGTGCTTATTCCATGCACATTGTCAGACATTGTTGTCCCAATGTTTTTTGCTCGCCTTAAAAAATCACCCCATGTGTAAGGAATCCACGCTATGAAGTCTATTCGCCTTGAGCGTGTTTCAAAATCATACGCTGGAGAACTTATTGTTGATAACCTTAACCTTGAGATTAAGGCAGGCGACTTTTTTGCGCTGCTTGGTCCCAGTGGTTGTGGTAAAACGACGGTACTTCGCCTGATTGCCGGTTTGGAAACCGTAGATTCAGGCAAGATTTTTTTAGGAGATACTGAGATAACGCATGTGCCTATTCATGAGCGCAAAATTAATACTGTGTTTCAACAGTACGCACTCTTTCCGCATTTAACAGTCTATGAAAACGTTGCGTATGCGCTTCGTGTACGCAGGTTGGCTGAAGACGTTATCAATGCAAAAGTTGCTGATGTTTTAAAAATGGTTCGACTTTCTGGCTTTGAGGCAAAATATCCAAAAAATCTTTCTGGTGGTCAGCAACAGCGTGTGGCGCTTGCGCGTGCATTGGTTGCAGAGCCGGCGGTATTGCTTCTTGATGAGCCTTTGGCCGCGCTAGATTTAAAACTTAAAGAAGAGATGTTGACTGAGCTCAACCAGCTACAAGATAAACTCAAAATGACCTTTGTGTATGTAACGCACGATCAGTTTGAAGCATTGACTGTCTCTGATCAAATGGCAATTATGAATCCACAAGGTGACATTGAGCAGCAGGGCACCCCCAAAGCGATTTATGAATTCCCGGTCTCTCGTTTTGTTGCCAACTTTGTTGGGAATACCAATATTATAGAAGGGCGTCTCCATATCAACGATGGTGAGTATAAGGTTGAGGTTGATGGATTGGGGATGTTTTCTGTTTACACCCCTACAGAAAAATTGTGGATGATTCCCGGTTGCCGCCTTATGATTAGCGTTCGTCCTGAAAAAATTCTCATTAGCAAAAAACCACGCGAAGGTTTTTCAAATGGGCTGCAGGGTAAAGTGGTGGATATCATCTACTACGGACGATCAACGCAGTATCGTGTACGTCTTAAAAATGGCCAAATTATTATTGTTTTTGAACAAAACGAAGAGCATTTTCCCCAAGAGAGTATCGACTGGGATGATGATGTATATTTGTATTTTCAAAAAGAAAACGTTGTCCTTTTGGAGCACTAAATGAAGGCCTTGCGCAAACTTTTTGCCGAAGAGCTATCTTTTGTTTTTTCGTGTCCGGCAATGGTGTGGCAGTGTGTATTTTTGTACGTGCCCTTTGTGGTGCTGCTTGGCTACAGCCTGTTTGATTTTAATGAACAGACGGCATCTTATGTATTTACCCTTGGGTACTACCAAGAAATTTTTTGCTCGCTGTACATCAGGATTATTTTAAGATCATTTCTGCTTGCAAGCATAGCGGTGGGGGTGTGTTTTCTCATAGCCTATCCGGTTGCGTATTTCTTAGCGCTTAAAACACGGCCACGTTACAAGACTTTTCTTCTCTTTTCATTGATATTTCCCTCCTGGACAAGTTTGATTGTGCAGGTTTATGCGTGGTTCTTTCTTCTGAAGAAGGATGGATTTATTAGTATGGGGCTGCAATTCTTGCATGTCATCTCGCCTTCATTCCACTTGCTCAACAATTATTTTACTATTGTCCTTGGCATGGTTTCTTGCTACTTGCCATTCATGATTTTGCCAATCTATGCCGTTCTTGAAAAAATGGATAAACGCTACATCGAGGCTTCTGCCGATTTGGGAGGCAATCGTCTTGAAACGTTTCGCCGAGTGATTTTTCCTATGTCTCTGCCAGGCGTTTATGCCGGGATTATGCTCGTTTTTATTCCGTCATTTGGTGAGTTTGCAATTCCAACACTGCTTGGTGGTTCAAAATATGTTTTTTGGGGCACCGTGATTGTGGACAAATTTTTGCGCTCGCGTAATTGGCGCCTAGGAGCAGCATTGGTGATTGTTGGCATTTTGTTGCCAGCATTATCACTTTTACTTGTTGTATTGAGTAAGAAAATTCGTGCATACCAAGCTGTACGCAAGAGCAGAGAATACACAGAATATTTACAGAGCAATAAAGATTTGTGGGGTTAGACATGGTTGAGAATCGTAAATATTTTGGACGTTTTTTGCACCCACTCATGGTAGTTTTTGCTTATCTTTTTTTATATTTGCCTATCGTTGTGCTTGTGCTATTTTCCTTTAATGATGCAACGGTCTCGATCTCTTGGGAGGGTTTTTCCTTGAGATGGTACACAAAATTATTTAATTCGCCAGAGATTCTTGGCGCCCTTGAAGCCTCATTAATTGTCGCCTTATCGACCACCTTCCTAAGCCTGCTGATTGGTACCTGTTTTGTTGTTGCAAGTCGCTGGGGGCGGTCAACTTTATTTTCTAATCTGTTCTACATCAATATCTTGCTTCCAGAAATTGTGTTAGCAATTAGCATTTTGAGCATCTTTACCTTCTTTCAAATGCCTCTTGGATACGGCAGCTTGATTGCAGGGCACACGCTTTTGGGGCTTGGTTTTGTTATCCCTATTGTGCGTGCACGGTTTGTTGAGCTTGACCCAGTGCTTACTGAGGCCTCCCTGGATTTGGGCGCCACGTATTGGCAAACATTTTACCGCGTAGTGATTCCCTTGCTCATGCCTTCTCTGATTGCATCAGGGCTTTTAGTTTTTACGCTCTCAATGGACGATTTTTTAATCTCATTCTTTTGCTCTGGCCCAACCGTGCAGACGCTTGCTGTGTATGTTTATTCT
>JBIIJF010000101.1:0-3681 GCA_044234015.1 Candidatus Babeliales bacterium | reverse complement strand
CAAAAGCAGCAGTATCAATGGTTTGATTTTCATAATTGCTTCCAATTATTCATGTGCAGTATGAATGACATGAAACATAATGGTAGCCACCATCTTGGTGTAGGGCGATCGCGTCTCTGTCAAATTTCATATTGTCCCATTGAAGATGACGAATTGCTACTTGGGAGGTTCGGGCAAAAACAAAATTAAAATAAATTTCGTACTCAGATAAAGAAGATCCATATAATTCTTTTTGGTCTATGCACCAACAAAAGGCTTTCCATGCTACTGTTTTATGTGCTGATTCTATGATGCTGAATAGATCGGCTAGGATTGGTCGTTGGAATACCATATGGTGTGATATGCCTGAGTAATATGGGTGTATTTTTTTGAAGCCAGGAATAAGGCGATTTGCATGGGCAAAATAAGGGGCATTAAATTCGGTACCTGGATTGAATAGAGTAATGCCGTTTTTATCAATAAACTCTGTTTCATTAAGAAAGATGGTGTCAGCATCAACAATTAGTACATTGGAAGATATTTCAGGAACAGTAAAAGGGGCATACAATTTTAGTAGTTGTTGATAAATCCAGCCAATACGTGAATTTTTTGCGTTAATAAAAAAATAGGCAGATTTTTTATTAGGCTTAAAAATCTCTATAGCAAGGTCTCTTTTAGTAAATGGAAAATTTGCTTCACTGAACCATTCTGCGTTATCAGTTAGCTTTTCTTCAGAGATAACAATAATCCGCCGTATATTTTTCCCATTGATTTTGATCCCTTCAATAGCAAGGTCTAAGGTTACCAAGTCTTTTTTGTGGCAAACAAAAACAACGTCTATTGGTTCACTCGACAAATTATACGTTTTTCTTTCTATTTCTATATGGTGCTGGGCTTGCTCGAACGGGCTGCGGTACCTTTGTACTGTGGATAGCCCAAAGTCTTTTGCCCATTCAAAATGTTTTGGCTTATGAGCTGCAGTACTAGTGATGAATACAATACATAAAAGAGCTGTTTGTAATACCAATTTTAATGTCATAAAAACCCCCTAATGGTCCTAATAAATGACTCTTGAGAGCTGAGTGTATCTATGGCTCATTATAGAAAGCTAATGTGTTGCATTTAATCCAATAGAAAGGGCGCCTTGACAATATTTTAGTTTCTGATACATTGGATCGGTCGACTAGTAGAATCTATTGCTAGGAGTCCTCGTTTCCGAGGGCGTAAAATAACACTTTTTTTAAACCATAATCAATGTTGCGGTGTGGCGCATTGGTTCTTTGATGTAATCTGTTTGGCACAAAGATTTTAGGAGGCTATGATGGATGAATTATGGCTAAGCTTGTGTGCATCGGTCTCGCAAGAGCATCTTTTTTGGGCGCTTGGCGTTGCCGGCACCAGTCTTTTTGTGTTGCGTCTTTTTATGATGTTTTTTGGTGGGTTTATGGATGATGCTGGCATGGATAATAACCAGTATGAATTCCATGAGCTGCATGATGGGGCATCGCTTAAGCTACTGACCATCTACTCGCTTGCAGGGTTTTGCATGATGTTTGGCTGGACGGGGCTTACCGTACTGCAGCATTATCCTACGCATACCGTCTTTGCGGTTGTTGTGGCTCTTGTTGTGGGGTTTGCAACGATGCTCATTGCTGCATGGAGTCAGCGTATGATTCGGCAGCTAGCAAGTTCAGGTACACGCTTTCGCGTGGCTGAAACGGTGGGTATGCAAGCAACTGTTTACCAGCGTATTGTGGCTGGTACTGGTGGTAAAATTCAGGTTTTGGTTGATGGCATGACGCGAGAGTTGGTGGCGTTTAGCCAAGATGGGCGTGTTATTGAGACAATGACGGCCGTTGTAATAGTTAAAATAATTGATGATCATACTGTTATTGTTGCTCTGGCACAATAATTGGGAGGGAGTCCAATGGATTTTTTAGTAATAGCTCTGGTGAGCTTTTTTGTATTTTTGTTTTTTGTGGTACATGGCCTTTTGTCCTGCTATCAGCGCTGTCCATCCAATAAGGTGTTGGCCGTTTTTGGTAAAATAGCAAAAGATAAAACAGTTTTGTGTTACCACGGTGGTGGTGCTTTTGTCTGGCCGATTATTCAGGATTATAAGTTTCTTGATTTGACGCCAATTACCTTGCACATTCCACTCAAATCAGCGCTTTCGTTGCAAAACATCCGCATAAACGTACCAAGTACGTTTACCGTGGCGATTGATGTAACGGAAGAGGCGATGACCAATGCGGCAGTTCGTTTGCTTGAACTCACGCAAAAGGGCATAGAGATGATGGCAACTGAAATTATTATCGGCCAGCTGCGTTTGACGGTTGCGTCTTTGACAATCGAAGAGATCAATCAAGATCGTGAGCGCTTTTTGTTTGAAATTCGTAAGCACATTGAGCCTGAATTGCGTAAAATTGGATTGGCCCTTTTGAACGTTAATATCACTGATATTACCGATGAAGATGGCTACCTGGAAAGTATTGGTCGCAAATCTGTTGCAACAGCCTTAAATCAAGCAAAGGTTGACGTTGCCGAGCAAGAAAAGCAGGGTGACGTTGGGCAAGCACAAGCGGAAAAAGAGCGGCGTATTTACGTTGCTACGTACCAAGCCGAAGCGCTTGCTGGTGAAAATGAAGCTAAAGCAAAAATTGCCCAGTACAATGCGCATTTGCTTGAGCAAGAAGCCCGCTCAGAACAGATTGGTAAAATCGCACAGCACATTGCGCACGTTGAGATCAACAAAGCGCGTATTGCAGCAGACACAACGCTTCTTGAAGCCCAAGAGTTGGTGCCAAAAGAGATCGAAAAGCGTCGCTTAGAGATTGATGCAGATGCTCGTGCGGCAGTGTGTCGTCGTGATGCTGATGGTCAGGCAGCTGCAATTTTGGCAATCAAGCAAGCTGAAGCAGAAGGTATTTTAAAGGTACTTAAGGCAAAAGCAGATGGTTACAAAGAGCTGATTCACGCGTGTGGTAATGATTCACAGCAGGCTGCGAATATGCTTCTTGTTGAAAAGCTTGATGAGATTGTTAAGCTCCAAGCTGAAGCAATTAAGAATATTAAGATCGATAAAATTACCGTGTGGGAAAATGGCGGCAATGGAAAAGGCGGCAGTTCTACCGCTAATTTCATTAGTGGCATGGTTAAGTCCCTTCCCCCTCTCCATGACATTGCTGCGATGTCTGGCATCAATTTGCCTGAATACTTGGGCCAGTTCGATGGTGCGAGAAAAGATAAGTCCTCTGATAAAACGGTTTAAAAATCAGATATCATTGGTTGATTAAAAAAAGGCCCAGAGCGTTAAAACTCTGGGCCTTTACTAATTATTATGGTACTCCGTAACTACGACTGCTCTGTTTCACGGCTGGCGACAACGTGCCAATTCTCAATATCATCAAAAAGCTCTTTAACATCGTCTGCAGCTGTAGGCCCAAGACCAGTGACGCATAACGCATAATATTTTTCCATTGGGGTTTTAGAGGCTGGAAAGTTCCCTTTTTCCAGAATAGCCTTGGCTTCCAGTGCAAGCTTCTCGGCCTCATCGAGGCGTTTTTCGTCTAAAAAATAATAGGCTAGGCGAATCCGAGGAAGAGCAATCCGGGCTGACTTATAATCGCTCGCAGCAGGAGAGCAATAGAGTTATATGGATCTTCTTTGAGGCCACATAAAATGGAGGCGAGCAGATCACAG
>JBIIJF010000099.1:0-3704 GCA_044234015.1 Candidatus Babeliales bacterium | reverse complement strand
TCTCGACAAGACACAAGGCAATGATTATTTCTATGTGGGTAAAACCTTCATTCCGTGGGCAGGGGATAGCCAAGGCTTTAATGCAAGAGATTCAGCGCATTGCACCAGCACAAGGATTTATAAAACTTTTTCTGGATGTGACAACAACACAAACTGCTGCCGTTAAGTTGTACACATCGGTTGGTTTTCAGAAGGTAGGGTTACAGCAGAAAGAGGTATTTATCAATGGCCAGTATCTTGATCAGTACCTCATGGAATGGCTTGCCTAGTCATTCCATCGTTTTATTTGCTTCCGTAATTTATATAATTGTAGTAAATTTCTCTGTGAATGTTTCGTCCTTGCCCAGAGCTAAAACGCATTTTGGTAACGAAAGATAGGCATGAGAAATACTTTTTTGTTCATATTATTTTTGTTTGGAAGCATGGCTAGAGTTCCATCCCTTTACGGTGATTACCTCTGTCCTCTCAAGGGTGAAACATATTTGTATCAGGACACCTTGAATACAAGGACATGTAGTACAAAGCCTGCTAAAAGAAGTGATACTATTGCACACCTTATGGCTCATCTTTCTAGTAAGCACTATGGAAATATTGTAACGGCTTTGAACGCGAAAGAACTTTTGAATCTGGCCGAAATGAAGAAACGAAGAACTTCTTGGCTTCCGGAGAAAAATACTTTTGCGCGAGCATGTCTGAAAAATAAGGAATGTTGTGATCTGATAGCTAATCTTATATGTAATAACCTAGAAAGTATAAAAAAACGGGACGACATGAGCTGGAATCCGGATACAGCTAGATTGCTCAAGATTGACTTAAGCACCGACATTGGTATACAGCTGCATAATATACAAAAATTGTTTAATGACCATGCTAAAGGAAAAGCTAACAAAAAAGGAAGAGCTAACAAAAGAAGAAAAACTGAAGACGCTGAGGAATTACCGCAAGACTTAGTTCGACCTGGCGCTAGCTCAGATCTTCTTGGTGCTGGCACATTGCCACCGGCTTCTTTGCAACAGAAAGAGCCTTCTGCCGATGGTGATTGGTTTGCAGCCCTGGATGATCTTGTACGTCAAGGTAAAGAGTTAACTAATGTTCTGAATTGGTTCGATAAGAATGAACAATCCCCTAGCGCTCAGGAGGATTCAATGAAAGCTGCAGAGTTAACTAGCTATATGGATGGTTTAAGCGCAGCTCCAGAGTTAACTAGCGATATGGATAATTCAGAGAAAGCTGCAGCGTGGATTGAGGATATGCTGGAGGGTGCTGGTGTACCGTAAGCCCCATCAGCAGCGCGGTCGTTATTTTAACGTCAGCGGGGAATCACTGCTAGCGCGCTTTAGAGAGCTGGTAAAAACAACGGTTAAATTACTTGGGCACAATGTAAAAAATCCAGAAAAGCATAATAAAATCGCAGCTAACAAGGCATGGCATAATGTGCTTGAGATCCAGGAGCGCAGCTCAGATTTACGCATCACCTGGCTTGGGCATGCCTCATTTTTAATCCAGCTCAACAACCAAAATATTTTGTCAGATCCGGTTTTTCATGAAATTTCACGGCTGACACCACGGTACGTTGACCCAATCATAAATATTTGTGAGCAGTTGCCATCTATTGATGTGGTAATACTTTCGCATAATCACCCAGACCATATGAATGAGCCCTCACTGCGTGCGCTCAAAGATAAAGTTAAGCACTGGCTAGTGCCCATGGGTGACAAACAGTGGTTTGTGAAGCGCGGCTTTTCTGGGGTAAGAGAGATGCTATGGTGGGAGACTGTAACGCTTGGCGGGGTGACCTATACCTTCTTGCCCGCGCATCATTGGAGTGGTCGCTTTTGCTTTGATACGAATAAATCGTTATGGGGTAGCTGGATGGTGCAGGCTTATGAGCATAATGTTTATTTTGCTGGCGACACTGCGTACAGCAAACACTTTGAAATTATAGCCTCTCATTTTACCAAAATAGATTATGTATTGATGCCAATTGGGCCGAACGAGCCTCATTCGATGCGAGAGGCCCATGTCTCCACAGAGGAGGCGGTGCAAGGCTTTGTGGATTTGAATGCTACACATTTTATTCCCATGCACTGGGGAACGTTTAAATTTGGTGCAGATACCTTTGTCTCTCCCCTTGAACGGCTACATAAGGCGTGGGATGATCGTCAACAACATTTGTCTGGCAAGAAGCTCTCTGTCTTAAAACATGGTCAACATGTCTCGTGTGATCATATAGGTGGTAAGTAATGTTTGTTCTGGTACCCATCCTGGTTGATTTTTTGGCTGCGAGTTTTTATTGCCAATGGTTGTTGCATACCGTTGTTGCTTATCTGCTTGCAGATATTGCCTTGTCAGAAGATATTAATTTTTCATTGGGCTGTTCAGGCTTGGCTTTTTTGCTAACGGATTTTGCTGAGCATGGCCAGTTTGGTTCTGGTTTGCTCTTTTTGATCCCTATTTTGCTCCTCCTGAGGCATCTGAAGGTTGTTTTGGTTCATGGGAGTACCTGGCTTGTTGGCATAGGCTTTTTTGGCTTTTTTCTGTATGAAAGGCTGCTTTTTCCTGGGGGGATGACAGTTTGGCAAATATTGATTAATCTAATCCTGGGTTATTTAATTCTTTTGGGATTGCGGGGCAATCGCTCTCCGTCGTCTTGTGCGGCAGGGGGGAGGAAAGTCTGGACTCCTAACAGGAAAGATGCCTCATAAGATGTACAACGTAAGTTGCTACAGGCAAATGAGGAAGGCGTAAGTCTATGGAAAGTGCCACAGAAAATAAACCGCCAGAGGTAAAATTTTGGTAAGGGTGAAACCGTGCGGTAAGAGCGTACGCGTGAGTGCAGCAATGTACTTATTGGGAAAACCCCATCTGGAGCAAGACAAAATAGGCATGCTACAAGTACCCTGTTCTTACAGTATGCGGGTATGTCGCTTAGATAAATGGTTGCCACTGGAAGGCTTTTGCTTTACAGTACAGAATCCAGCTTACAAGTGGTCCCTTAAGAATTAAAATCCCTATGAAAGCCCCTCGATTCACATCCTCACTTTCTAGCAGAAGCTCTGGCAAAAATATTTTTTTGTGGAGCCTTCTCCCGTTCTTTGGGTGCCTCTTCGGGTACCTAGCTTCTGGCTATTTTATCCAAAAAACAGAAATCCCTACGCCGCTGGTTATTGGCAAAACCTTGCTGCAGTCAGTGGAAATTTTATCACAAGAGCGCCTTGGCGTGAGGCTTCTGATGCAAAAAGAAGATCCTGCCTTACCAGAGGGAACCGTCGTAGACCAGCTGCCAAGGCCTGGCCAGCTTATCAGGCTGAATCAAAATGTTTTTGTAACAACGTCAACCAAGCAGCCGCCTCAGGCAACGCCTGACTGGTGGGGAAAGCGCATTAAAGACCTAGCTCCTGTGCTGGAAAAAAATGGCCTTGAGGTTGCGGTTGTGTCCCTTGAATCATCTTATCCACAGGGCATGTGTATTGCTCAAATCCCTACAGCCGGTCAGCCTATGCAAGGTAAGGCTGTGAGGCTGTATGTTTCTGTTGGTATGCCGCAGCTTGCCATTATGCCATCATTCAACAATTTAACAGTTGTGGCGCTTGAAAAACTCCTTGAGCACAAAGATGTGCGGGTTGAATATGTTCACCAGCGTGCCCCTGAAGATGGCCATAGCTGCCAGCAGTGCATAATCACAGACCAGCACCCAGTTGCTG
>JBIIJF010000014.1:0-11879 GCA_044234015.1 Candidatus Babeliales bacterium | reverse complement strand
GAAAAGACCGTACACAGCTGGAAGCACTTATTGCAAAGCAAGAGCAATACCAGGAAGCTTTTGCAAAACAACGAGAGCGTCGCCTACAGATTACTCAGCTGATCAAACAGCTCAAGAGCCTATTGACCGAAGAAAAACATATAGAAACAGAGTTGTTGCAAGAAGAGCAAACCAAAGCAGAGCTCGGTACGATCGATAAAAATATGGCTTTAGTTAACGAACAGCTCCTGACCCACACAAAAGAAAAAGAGGCCTTGCTACACAGCCTAGGGCGCCTTGAACAAGAGCTCCAGGCAATTGCCACAACGCGTACCGCTATGGCCGAGACAACAAAAAAAATCTCTTTCTGCCAGGCTCAATTAGAACAGTTTGGGCAGCTGGCAACCGCGTTTAGTAAAAACGGGATCCAGGCCCTTCTTATCGAGGAAGCGATTCCAGAAATTGAAAACGAAGCAAATATCCTGCTCTCTCGCCTCACAGATAATCAAGCACATATTTTTATTGAATCACTCAAAGATTTAAAAAATGGCGGGGTCAAAGAGACGCTCGACATCCATATCGCTGACACAGCGGGTATCAGGCCGTACGAACTCTTTTCTGGTGGAGAAGCGTTTCGCGTTGATTTTGCGCTACGGATTGCGATAGCAAAACTGCTTGCACGCCGTGCTGGTACAGCATTGCAGACACTGATTATTGATGAAGGATTTGGGTCACAAGACGAAGAGGGTCTTGCACACATTATGGAGGCACTCTACGCCATCCAGCAAGATTTTGCCAAAATTATTATTGTGTCGCACCTGCCAGAATTTAAACAGAATTTCCCCGTCCATTTTATTGTAGAAAAAGGCACCATGGGCTCTGTTGTCCGCATTGAAGAGCGCGGCTAGCGACTATTTATTGGTGTGTGCTTCAACCAGACAACCACAGCCTTTACAAACCTGTCGATATTGCCCATCAATTTTTTTATCGCTCAATTTAAATTTATCAGACTCATCACGCCTAACCGTACATTTGTACTCAAACGTAGATTGGGCAGAAACACTATGTTTGGGATTGATGCAGTCTGCATAGGTCTGCGAAAAACCCAAAGAACATACAAAGAAAATCGCTACTGCAAACATTTTTATTTGGTTCATTGTAGCCCTTTTCTATTTTTTATGTGAGGTATTAGCACAACCACAGGTCTTACAATTTCCTGCCTGGTCAAACAAGATCGCTGCACGCTTTGGGTTTTTAGATGACGCATAAAAATCCCTCGGCTTAATACTGCAGTGATAAATACCATTCCGTTTACCGCGGATATTTTTATGCACTTTATTTTCACAGTAGGCGTCAAGTTGTGTTGCCACATGCATGCCAAGCACCACCAATAAGAGTACTTTTTTTTCCATCTCATCCCCCAGTTTTTTATGAATAGCATACGCATGTTTTGATTGTATCGACCTGCGTAGCGCAAAGTCAATAATTTCAAATAGAAAGATTTAACAAAAAATATACTTCATGGGTAGCTGCTTGGTATGGTCTATTCTTCGGTACCTAAAACAAAGGGAAGCTATGATGAATCGGCTTTTTTTCAATGCTACCATGCTTGTATCTTTTTTCAGCACCATGAATCTGGAGGCATCACACAGTGGTGTGGGGGTTCAGTTGGGTTTTTCTGGCTCGTTGTCTGGCCATTTTGGTACTTACGGGACTATGATCACACGTGGCATGCAGGCAGCTTTTAAAGCGCATCCCTACACTCTTGGTGGAGAAAAAAAACACGTTTACCTGCTATGCATGGATGACCATGGTGACGCCGCAACGACTAAAAAAAACATTCAGACCATGCAAGAAAATGGCATTACCATTTTTGCAGGGGTTATGGGAACACGTGGAGCCCTTGCTATTTTACCTGACCTCAAAGCACAAAAAATTGCGCTGCTTTTTCCATGGGGCACGCACAAATCGCTGCAAGATCCAGGACTGACAAGCATCGTTAACTCTTCTGGCCTAATGGCCCCACAAATCACACAGCTAGCAAAAACGATTGTGCAAGACAAACAGCTTTCACGGATTGCTATTTTTCATGCTGATGATGATTTTTCTACGCAGGCGGCAGAACATTGCACTCAAACCCTGACTGAAATGGGAAAAAAACCATTAGTTGTTGCAGACTACAATCGCTACACCTTTGATTTGGAAACGGCTACTGAAAACCTTTTTCAGCATAATCCCCGTGTTATTATTTGTATCTCAGCAAGTATGCCGGCAGTAAAATTAATTAATAATTTATTTGTTAAAGGCCGCTACGGCACACAGTTTTATGGAATCGATTCCACCTTCTTAGTCCCCGATATTTTGGCAAGCAAAGGGGTGCCATTTGCATTTACCTCAGCAGTCCCTAACCCGTTGAATAACTCACTGCCCCTTGCAGAAGAGTATATGCAGGATTTAAAAACATATTTCCCAACAGAACAACCATCCGTGCTTTCATTCTCTTACTACATCTGCGGCAGGCTGATTGTTGAGGCAATACAACAAAGTAAGACTACCGACAAAGATTCCATCATCAGTGCTTTAAGCAATATGCATCAGTACAATCTTGGCGGTTTTATTGTCGATTTCAATCCACAAAATAGATATTTGTTTGGCTCAAAAACATGGCTCATTGGACGTTAAGGACGCATTATGTTTTTTAAAAAACAGCTACAGCCATTATTCAATAATACACAGATTAAACTTTTTGCCGCATTCATTGTTGTATTGTACCTTGCTGGATTAGTGCTCTGGCAGTCTACTTACTTAAAAATTACAGACCCGACCTTCCATCTAGCCACCCTTGACCCAAGCTTGCAGCGCAACAGCTCACTGGTTACCGTTGGGCTACATGTCAGCAGCTTTCCACAATTTTCTTTCAGCAAAAATATGTTTACGTTTGATGGAATTTTATGGTTCAAATTCCCCGTTGGGACTGAATCTTTGCACACCATTGAGCAGTTCGATATTCAAAATGCAACGATGCAGCAGTCTGGGACCATGCTGTTCAAATCTAAACCAATCATCAAGATTATTGGCTCTGACGTCATGATCAGCTATCACATTCAAGCAAATATAAAAACTGCTCTGGATTATAAAAATTTTCCATTATCCCCCCACCGGCTCAACATTATCATCAATAATAAATCTGTTACGCCGCGTGAACTCTATTTTGTCAGTAACGATAATAATATTTCTGTGGGCCAAGACAGCTTGGTGTACAGCTGGACCCCTTACCACAGCACGGTCTCTACCGGCTACGTCAGCGCTCACCTAGCACCAAAAGATTCAGCGACAACCATAGACTACCCGGTTGCCGTCTTTGCTATCGATTTTGACAACGTTGGCGTCAGAGACCTGATCTCGTTGTATTTCCCTATGTTAGTACTCTTTTTAATTGCGCTTTTTTGCCTCCTGATCGACATCACCGATACGGCACGGCTTGGCTATGTTGCCGCCGCAGTACCTATTTTGGTTCTCTTCAGAATGGTTATTGATGGCGTATCACCAGATGTTGGCAACCTGACGCACGTCGATTTCATGTACAATTTGTTCGTATTCTTGGCCCTAGTGATTTTGTTTTTTCAAACGTACGTCATTCTGCGGCTTCAACGCATTAAAGAGGTTGCAGAGTCAACATTTGATAGGACCATTAACCACTTGTCCTTCTGGAACAACATACTCTTTTTTGGCATCTTGCTGATTATTGCGATTGGCTCAACCATAAGTTTTTGGCGATAGATTCACAGCCTAAGCCTGGATTAATCTGCTAAATCTCTCTTAATATCCTAGCGATGCCTGCACGATTTTGGAGCTCATCACCATTGCCAATATGTTGATTATCTTCGCTTATTTCTAAGGCGGTTTGCTCAAACGCATCCACATGTGCAAGACTTTCGAAATTAATTTGACCATTTTGCTGCATTTGGCTGACGGTTTCCAAATTCCCTGAGTACACAGCATTTTGCAATGCATTGCGTCCCGTTTCAGCACCTGCGGCAATTAATGCATCAAATATTTCACGAAACTCCGCAGCGTGATGACGAGTATCTTTGATGCCATCAAATGCCTGTTGGATTGGCCGCTTCTGACCATTATTCTGAATATTGACAGCTGCACCAGCACGAATCAATGCATTAACTACACCAACTCGACATGATGAAACGGCCATGTGCAATGGCGTATCTCCGGAATTATTCTGCTTATTTAGCCCAGCACCATGATGAATAAGCGTTTCTACGCCAGCAACATAACCATTTTTTGCTGCCAGATGTAGTGAAGTATTGCCATCTGTATTTTGTGCATCCAATAAAGCCTGCTTCTCTATATCGCCTGGAGCCGCAACAAACAAATCATTAATTGCATCTTCACTAGCTGGCAATCTTAGATGCCCATCGAAAGCAGGTCGCGATATACTCCCACCAACCGCTAGGTGTAATGGTGTATCCCCTGTTAGATCAGCAAAAGCTTCTGGCGGCAGTGGTGGGGGTAACGTAAAGCCGCTGCATGCTGGGGCGGTAAGGGCCAGCAACAGAACTAGTAGATATCGATTTTTTGTAAAAACAGTCATTTTTTGTAAAAAAAACATAATTTTATCCCTTTTTAATACACCAACAATAGCTAATTATATTTCTATTTGAATTACATACGGGTTGTTTGGGATATTGGAAGAGTTAGGACAAAAAACATGCGTCATATGTCCATTTGAAGTAATTCAGCATTCTGATACAATTATTATAAATACTATTTGAATAACTTAACTGGTTGGTTTGGACGGAACAATGATGAAAACGAATAAGAAATTGATAATCGTGCTAGCCCTAATAATAGGTCTTGGGTACGACAATGCGCAGGGTTCAGTACCGCAATCATTAAAAAACATGTTCAAAAGAATTACACTGGCAAGACCAACTGCACAAGCACTGCGTCCAAGTCATTCACCTGCATTCATTGCTCAAAAAATACCACACCAACCCAAACAAAAGTCACTCTTCAGCCGAGTTTTTACTTTCCTTGGATTATTGGGTGCCGCAGGTGCAGCAGATAGACAGCAAACGCATTGTAATTCTCCACGGAAACCAGGTTTTTTCGACAAAAAAGCCTATAAAATCTGGCTACGAGTCAGCACTCCCGACGGTAATGGCAGTTGCTTTTTAACTCGCCTACCAAGCGGTAAAACCGTCATTATCACCAACCATCACGTTGTTTTAGGACAGACTAAAGTTCGCTTAATGCCTACAATGGTTACGGGACTTAAAGGGTATAAATGCCACCCCGCCAATGTTCTTGCTAGTAATCCAGATTTAGATATCGCAGTCTTAGTGCCAGAAAACCCTGAAGAATTCAGAGATTTCACTAAACTTACCTTTAGCACGGAACAACCAAAAACTGGAGAGACTGTCATAAGCCTTGCACCACATTATGCAGGCCTTTGCGATCAGCAAATGGCTCATTTCGGAAGATTCAAAGATAATCAAGGCTTTTCGCTCATTTTAGGAGACAAAGAACTCTATGTGACAACGTGTGATCTTACTCATGGAACATCTGGCTGCGCTGTAGTTAGACTCCCTTCCCCAAGAGATTCGATACTGAAAAGAATTACTGGCCAACACCAACAAGTTGGAGATATCATCGGCGTTAACATGGGCGGAATAGAAGGCATTCCTCACATCGCGCTTGTGATCCCCGGGCACCGCGTAGAAGAATACCTTAGGACTGTTGATAGCCAACTGAGTTCAAGCCCACTGTGGATGCGTCGCCTTGACAACGCATTGTTTGAGGATGGACAGCGAATGGGCTAATAACCTATACTAAATCCTCACGTCATAATTACTGCTTCAGAACCAGGGTTCCAAATGTTTGGCACGCTTATTTTTATTGTTCTATACACGCTGCTGCATATTATCTTGCTGCCAATCATCATAGCTATTCTGGGCATCACACATATCAGGCGATGCCTGACTGATAGCGTTATTGAACGGCTTGGCTGGTTACCGCGGGCACCGCACAATAGGCATACGCTCTGGCTTCATGCTGTCTCCGTTGGTGAAGTACTTGCCTTGCAAGAAATCGTTGCCACCATCAAACGTGAACAGCCCACCGCCTGGATACACCTAACCGTAGGAACCCCGAGTGGCAAAGCAATCGCAAAAAAAACAATTGCAGCTGACGTCATCAGCTACATGCCCTATGATCTGGTACCATGCATACTTTTAGCGCACCTGAGAATACGCCCACAGGCCATTATTGTGATGGAAGCTGAGCTGTGGCCAGCTCTTTTTTGCATCGCAAAACTACGATCCATCCCACTCTTTTTGCTCAATGCCCGCATCAGCAAACGCTCAGCAAAACGTATCATGCGCCTTGCATTCCTCATCAGACCTCTACTCAACTACTGCACACACATCCTTGCACAGAGCGAGGCAGACCACGTGGCATTCCTCAAGCTGGGTATCAGTCCATCTATCATCAGTACGCTTGGCAACATTAAAGCGTTCAATGTGTACAATAAATTAAAGCATATGCCTCAACCAGACAATCACCCTGCCTACCCTATTTTCCTGGCTGGGTCGATTCATCCGACAGAAGATGCCATCTGCCTTGAAGCTTTTATTGCTCTCAAAAAACAGTTTCCTGATGTACGGTGCATTCTTGTGCCACGACATTTTCATTGGCAAAAAGACCTTGAACAGCATGTTGCCGCAACTGGGTACACCTACACCGTGTGGACCAAGACGACCCAAGAAACTGATCCAATTACCGCACTCAACACACATGACATTCTCATCGTCTGCCGCCTGGGTGAACTTTTTGCGCTGTATCAACATGCCACCTTTTTTGTGCTTGGTGGCACTTTTGTTCCTGTGGAAGGACATAATCTTTTAGAGCCTGCTGGCTGGGGCGTACCATCTATTGTTGGCCCACGGCATGCAAACTGCCGTGACATCTTTGCCAAGCTTTCCGCTGTGAATGGTGCCTACGCAGCACAAAATAGTACTGATATCATCGGGATTGCAGAAGGCCTTTTAGCCAACCCAGAAAAGCTTGCAATGGCTCAAGGGGCAAATAACATATGGATAAAAAAAGAAGCGCACCACGTAGAAAACGTGATGCGCTCAATATTATTTAGATCGCTTTTTAGAAGCTGATTTTGATGCAGCTTTCTTGACTGCTGGCTTTTTAGCAGCTGCCTTTTTAGCAGATTTTTTTTCAACCAATGGCTTTGGCTTGCGCAGCAACACATGATCGAGTACCTCATCCATGTGAGTGACGTACACAATCTTCAAGCGCTTATCCAGCTCACTCTCAAACTCTTTTACGTCACGGGCATTGCTCTTTGGCACAATCGCTAAACGAATACCCAAACGAGCAGCAGCAAGGAGCTTTTCCTTAAGGCCACCAATCTGCAATACACGTCCACGTAAAGTAATTTCACCGGTCATTGCAATATCTCGCTTTACTGGAATGCCTGTAAGCGCAGAGGTCAATGCCGTGCACATGGTGATACCAGCTGATGGTCCATCTTTAGGGATAGAGCCTTCTGGCAAATGCACGTGAACATCAACATCTGAGTAAAAACCGTCTTTAAGACCAAGCTCTTTGGCACAGGAACGAATGTAACTCATTGCCGCTTGCGCAGACTCTTGCATTACTTCACCAAGTTGCCCAGTAAGTGTCAGAGCACCCTTACCCTTCATCACTGTCACTTCAACGTCAAGCACGTCGCCACCAACCTCTGTCCAGGCAAGCCCTGTGGCCACACCAACAACGTCAGCTGATTTACGCTCATCTTTACGGAAAATCGGTGCACCTAGCCACTCTTCAAGCAGCTCATCAGTTACTGGCACACTCTTGACTGCTTTGGTCTTAAGAAGAATTTGAATTGCTTTGCGCATTAATTTTGCAAGCACACGCTCAAGCTGGCGGACGCCTGCCTCTTTGGTGTACTCATCAATGACTCGCCGTAAAATCGGATCAGAAATAATAACTTGAGTATCTTTTAACTGATACTCACCACGCTGTTTTGGTAGAAGAAACTTCTTCGCGATTGCCATTTTTTCATCATCGGTATAGCCAGACAACGAGATAATTTCCATACGGTCAAGCAACGGATAGGGGATGTTATCAATCACGTTTGCCGTGGTGATAAACATGACCTTGGAAAGGTCATAATCAACTTCCATAAAGTGATCATTAAATGCTTTGTTTTGCTCTGGATCAAGCACTTCAAGAAGAGCTGATGCTGGATCACCACGGAAATCCATGGCCATTTTGTCAATTTCATCCAGGAGCAAAACAGGATTCATCACCTTAGCTTTGCGCATGCCCTGAACAATCTTACCTGGCATTGCACCAATGTAGGTACGGCGATGCCCACGAATTTCTGCCTCATCACGCACACCACCAAGAGCTATACGAACAAGTGGACGATTGAGCGCCTCTGCAATTGACTGCCCCAATGATGTTTTTCCAACACCGGGAGGACCTGCCAAACAAATAATTGGGGCTCGTTTAAGTTTGTCGCCAGCAAATTTTTTCGCGGCAATAAATTCAATCACACGCTCTTTGGCTTTTTTCAACCCTGCATGAGAAGAGTTCAACAGCTCTTCTGCTTCCTTGATAGAGACAGAGTCTTTAGCCAAGGCATGCCATGGTACTGCAAGCAAAACCTCAATATAGTTTCTGCTTACGGCAGCTTCTGGCGATGTTGGTTGCATTTGCTCAAGGCGCTTTAGCTCAGCTTCAACTTTTTCAACTGCTTCAGCTGACAACTTTAATTTTTTGGCTTTTTTACGAAGCTCGTTAATATCGTTTTGATGATCTTCTCTACCAAGCTCACGCTGGATTGCACGCATTTGTTCAGTTAAATAGTAGTCACGCTGGTGTTTTTCTACCTGACTTTGAACACGCTTTTTAATATTTTTTTCAGCTTTTAAAATTTCAATCTCTTTTTGCAGCTGCACACACAAAGAAAGAGCACGCTCTTTGAGGTCAACAAGCTCAAGCATTTTCTGGCGCTCATCAAACTCCAAATGCATCTGTACCGCAACGGTATCGCACAAGTAGTCAAGATCATCAAGGCCGTGAAATAACGTCAAAACCTCGGTGGACATTTTTTCGTTGTGAGCCACGTACTCTTTGAACAGATCATACAAATTACGATAGAGTGCCTGATTTTGAGAGTTATGTGGCAGCGGGGTAGGGATGAGATCGCGTGCCATAACACCCATATACCCATCAGCTGGCCGCGCAGAGACAACCTCGGAACGCGATAGCCCTTCGATAAGTATTTTGAGTGTACCATTTGGCATGCGTGCAACCTGCACAATAATAGCCCGCGTACCGTATTGATAAACATCATCCAGTGTAGGATTTTCAATATCAATAGAGCGTTGCGCTGTTACAAAAACCTCTTTGTTCGTTTTCATAGCAACATCGACAGCACGAATTGATAACTCGCGTCCAACGACAACGGGGATGATGCTCTTTGGCAGAGCAACTAAATTTTTAAGAGGCAGAACCGGCAAGAAAATAGGCTCTGCGATGGTATATTGCTGTTTTATCATTTGAATACTCGATTGTTACGACAATCCGGAAGACATACTGGATGCTATGGTACCAACCAGCACCTAAAAAGTACAGCACTGCTCATATTGCTATATGAAACATTCCCAGAAATCCACTGATAGGCAATTGACATTTAGACATACAAGCCTATACTTCCGAAAAAAGATTATGTGCTCCCAGAAAAAAATCTTATTTTTTCAGTCGTATTTAATTACATTTTTGGTATTATAAAAGACAATTAAATACAGCACAAAAGCTAATTTTTGTCATTCGCTAACGAGCAGATACATTTAATTCCCCTAACCTAAGGAACCTATGCAGGAGCAGTCAGCGTTTTCTATAAAAAAGCTATGGGGCATTAAGCCTGAATTTAAAGAAAAAGTTTTCTTCTTATCGCTAACGTTTTTGCTCATGTCGTGCTGCCAAGTTATCTGGCGTCCATTAAAAATGGCTATTTTTGCCAAGATGGTTGGGGCGTATCTTGTTCCAGATGCAAAATTGTATTCGTTGCTCTACGTTATTCCGTTGGTACTCATTTATTCAAAACTTGTTGATTGGCTTCGTCGCCATCATCTGCTCTACGCTTTTATGCTTTTTCATGCAGCTGGCGGCATCATTTTTTCTTACCTGCTCGCACACCCTGTCTATGGTCTTGCTAACACAGCGACCAGCTCAAGCCGTATTTTAGGTTGGGTTTTTTATTTCTTTATGGAAGGTTTTGACGCTTTCTACTCAACAACTTTTTGGGCATTTGCAGACTCCGTCAATAATCCAAAAGATGCCAGCAATTACTATGGCTTCTTTGTTTCTGGGTCTAAGGTTGGCGGCATTTTCGCCTCCGGCCTCTTGTACCTTATCTTAAAAAACTGCGCTGCAAGCGACCAATATGCCATCCTCCCCAACGCACTGCTCCTTGGCAGCATTATGCTCATAGCAGCAGCTTATGCCATCTATACCCTTGTAAGCCGTGTATCTGACGATTTTATGCACGGGTATGAGGCATCCTATCAACTTGAAAAGCATAAAGACCGTGGTGGTACTGGCTTTTTAGCCTCACTACGCAGCTCTGTTGACGGTTTGATCATTATGATCAAGAAACCGTATGTGCTTGGTATTTTTTCTCTCGTTGCCTTTTATGAAATTATGGCCGTTATTTTTGACTGGTGGGTCGCCTTGCATGCTGATGCCAGCAACCCTACAGTTGGCGAAATGACCGCCTATTACGCGTTCTACTACTTTTTGCTCAACGTTATTGGGCTGGGCATCTCATTCTTTGGCACAACTCCATTGTTGCGAGTCATTGGCATTCGCTTGTCACTTTTTATTTTTCCAACAATGTGTCTTGGCATGTTAGTCTCAACATATCTTTTCCCAACACCAGAAGTTTTCTTTGGGGTGCTAGTTGTTCTGCGAGCACTTAACTATTCGCTTAACCATCCAACAAGGGAAGTTCTATACATCCCAACAACTAAAGATATTAAATTTAAAGCCAAAACATGGACAGATGCCTTTGGCTCACGTATTGCAAAAAGTTTTGGCTCTGTTTTTAACGTTTCGCTCAAAGGAGCCTCGCCAGCGTTTGCCCTCCTATCAAGCTTAACCCTCAGCTTTGGACTTACTTTTTTATGGCTAATTATTGTTTACTTCCTCGGCAAAACCCTACAAGGCGCAATCGATCATAAAGAAGTTATTGGCCAAAACAACGAACCGTCCTAAACCTAAACACATGACTCAAAAACAGGAGCGCTACAATGTCTGAAAAATTACTCGGGTACATGAAAAAAAAATTACAGCTTGACGAGTACGATCTGTACAAGCTTTTTTTTTCTGGACTTGCCTATTTTTTCGTCATTGGCTCGTACTCCATTTTGCGATCATTTAAGACTTCAATATTCCTAGCATTTGTTGGTCGTGAATATGAACCATACGCTAAAATCGTTGGCATCATCATCACAATTCCTGTCATTTTGTTTTATGCCAAAATCATAGATCGTCTCAAAAAGCACCAAGCTGTGTATTTCTTTCTTGGCTTCTATGCTCTCCTGACGCTGCTATTTGCCTATCTTTTTATACACCCTGTGTATGGCGTTGCTAATACCCAAGCAAGCCCGTGGCGCATCCTTGGTTGGATTTTTGAAATTTTTATGGACCTCTTTCAGGCACTCATTGTTGGCACTTTTTGGAGTTTTGTTAGCTCCGTCAGTACACCAGAATTTGCAGGCAAAAATTATAGTATTATTGTCGTTTGCTCGCGCATAGGGGGGATCTTAACCACCGGACTAAGCTGGTTTATC
>JBIIJF010000098.1:0-3835 GCA_044234015.1 Candidatus Babeliales bacterium | reverse complement strand
CGGCACTGCCAACAAGCACCGATGTAAAAATTAATGCTATCACTGTTGGTGATGCAAATAACATCTGGGCAATTGATGCGAACGGCAATGTGGTCCGCCACACAGGACGTGACTGGGAAACCAAGGGCTTTAGCAATGCAACCAAGATTGCCGCTGGGGGCGGTAGCTACAACACTATCACCATTGTTGCGATAAACAGCGCTGGTCAAGGATATTCCTACAACAACACCAGCAACACCTGGTCAGCACTAGGCAGCCAACCAAGTAAACCAATAGCTGACATCGCTGTTTGCACACAATCAAAAATGTACGCCATCACCACGGACAACACATTGTGGGGCATGACAAATAATGCATGGAATCCTACCAAAACCACTGCAGGCGCAGAGGCCACAGGCTTTACCAGCGTCGCAACGAATGCTGCTGGTAGCACATTCATCATCAACGCTGCAGGCGATATTTTCAAAACAAGCGGCAATGTACTTGGCGTTATGTATCAGCCTGCACCACGGCCAGTTGTTGATCCTCGTACCGTCAACAGTGATGCCTGGAACGGTTACACAATGGATCCATCACTCATTCGCTTGTACCAAAATATGCCAATAGAGCAAGACAAGATGGCTGCAACAACCGCCACGGGCGTACAAATTGCGGTCCCTACCAATGCAGACAGATCACAAGCAATAGAAACTGGCAAGATAAAAGTCCAACTCCAGAAAAAGAATGTAAAATTACCCGCTAAAAAAACAACGGCTCCTCGTCGCACGCAGATCAAAAAAGAATCCACAACAACACCTGCAAGTACGGCTACCATAGCTAAAAAACCAGCCGTGCCAGCGGCAAGCAAAACAGCAGTAGCCAAAACTGCAGTACAGAAAGCAGCTACCCCAACACCAAAACCAGCTCTAATAAAAACTGAAGCTCAAATTCCAGCAACCAAAGATGTATCCCAAAAGAAAATTGCCACCAAAGCACCTGCAAAAAAGCCAACGGCCAAGTAGTTAGAGTGATAAAAAAGGAGTAGAGATGAATTTCCTAGAGCTTCTCACACAAACAACCACACAAGCGAATAGTGCCTGGAACTTACTCATCATTGCCTTTTTTGCTGGCATTCTTGTTAGCTTTACTCCCTGCATCTACCCAATGATTCCCGTCACTGCGGGCATTTTACAAGGACAAGCAAGCACCTCTCTGTTGCATAACGCATTGAGCGCAATCGCATACGTCATTGGCATCGCTTTTGTCTATGCATCACTCGGCTACATCTCTGCAACAACTTCCATTATTTTTGGCTCATGGTTTGCAAGCACATGGTTTTTAGCTTTAGTTATCGGGTTTTTTATTTATCTCGCGCTTGCAATGTTTGGCTTTTATGAACTTTATATCCCCACGTTTTTAAGCAACCAAACAACTGCTACCGGTCGTCCATCACTCCTACGTTCACTCATGCTTGGTATTGTCAGCGGTACCGTTGCATCCCCATGCCTTACCCCTGCGCTTGCTATTTTGCTCGGACTGGTGGCCAAAGAGGCAAACCCGATGGTAGGCTTTACCACACTGTTTAGCTTTGCCTTTGGCATGAGCATCCTTCTGGTGCTGGTTGGCATTTTTGCAAGTAGCCTTACGGTGCTACCGCGAGCCGGTGAATGGATGAACGACGTGAAGCATTTTTTAGGTTTTTTAATGCTTGGCACCTGCCTCTATTTTTTAAAGCCATTTTTTGCCACCTCAATCCTGACCTACAGCTATGCCCTACTCAGTGGGTGTGCAGCATACAATTACTTCAAATACGGCCAACACCCGATTTCATCACGCATCTTTGGCTTACTCGGGCTGATCGGAAGCATCCTCTGCCTTGCCCTTGCCACACAATTTAAAGTTTTCAATTAGTCACAAACTAATTTCTCCACTTCGATTTTATACAAAAGCTGATAGAATGGTCCTATTCTTAGCTTAAAGGACCATGCTATGTCGTTATTAAAAAGAAGCGTTTTTTGTGGGCACGTTGCCAAAGAACATGTACAAAAACAAATTACCTTAAATGGCTGGGTACACCGGCGTCGTGACCATGGCGGGGTTATTTTTGTTGATCTACGCGATCGCTCTGGCCTGGTACAATTGGTATTTGACCCTGCAATATGCCCAGACACCGCTACTGCTGCTCACGCATTACGTTCTGAGTTTGTTATCGCCGTTATTGGAACCGTTGTTATGCGTTCTGCAGGCAGTATTAACAGCTCCATGGCTACTGGCAACATTGAAGTACAAGTTACTCGGCTCGACATCTTGAGCAAAGCAAACACGCTACCCTTTCAAATTGAGGGCGATGCTACCATTTCTGAAGAGCTACGCCTCAAGCATCGTTACCTAGATTTGCGTCGCAAGCAAATGCATGACTGCCTAAAAACGCGCCATGATGTTCTTTTTGCAATCCGCTCTTACTTCAACGAGAATAATTTTTACGAAATAGAAACCCCAATCCTTTCAAAAAGTACGCCTGGTGGAGCACGTAATTTCCTCGTCCCATCACGCCTACAACCATCAACTTTTTATGGTTTGGTTGAATCACCACAAATTTATAAGCAGCTCCTTATGGTTGGTGGCATGGAGCGCTATTTCCAGATCGCCCGCTGCTTCCGTGATGAGGCCCTACGCTCTAACCGTCAGCCAGAGTTTACACAGCTAGACATTGAGATGGCATTCATTGACGAGAACGACATTCAAACCATGTGCGAAGGGCTGTACCAGCGCCTGTGGAAACAGTTTTTAAATATTGACCTTGAACTTCCACTCAAGCGTTACAGTTTTGACGATGTCTTTGGCCGCTTTGGCAGCGATAAGCCTGATATGCGTTTTGGTTTAGAGATTCAAGATGTAACAAAAGTCTTTGCTAACCTTGATTTAAATTTTATCAAAGCGACCCTAAAAACTGGGGGCAAAGCCGGTGCTGTGGTCATTAAGGACCATAGCTTTTCACGCACAGACATGGACCGCTGGAGCAACCACGCAACCAAAGAGCTCGCATCAAAAGGGCTACTGTGGTTCAAGTGGAAAGAAGATGGCACACCAGAATCGCCAATCACTAAATTTTTACCTACAGATTTCTTACAACAACTACAGTCCGTTATTCCTGGTCTTACCAGCGATGATGCTCTGTTTGTTGTCGTCGGTGACTATGAGGATGCATGGACGGTACTTGGGCAATTGCGCCTCACCCTTGGCAAGGAGCTTGGACTTATTGAATCCGGCACCTACAATCTGTTTTGGGTTACTGATTTCCCTATGTTTGAATTCGATAAAGAAAACAAAAAATGGGTTGCTCGTCACCATCAGTTCACCTCACCGCAAGACGGCTGGGAAAATCAAGAGCTCAAAGATGTTAAGGCTCGCGCTTACGACTTAGTCTGCAACGGTGAAGAGCTGGGGGGTGGTTCTATTCGTATCCACTCAGCCGAGGTCCAAAGCAAAATATTCGATCTACTTGGGATGTCTCGCGAGAAAGCGGAAGAAAAATTCAAATTTTTGCTGGATGCGCAAACTATGGGATATCCACCAGAAGGTGGCGTAGCGTTTGGGATTGACCGTTTAGTTATGCTGCTGAGTGGCACAGACTCTATCCGTGACGTTATTGCATTCCCTAAAACACAAAATGGCAGCTGTTTAATGATGGGATGCCCATCAACTGTTGAAGACAGTCAGCTGAAAGAGTTACATGTAAAATCAACCTTTGTAAACACAAAAACCGAAGTAAAATAATACTGGTTTATTCGATTAGCTTGAGAGAGATCGCTATGGCACTTAATATCACCGCTGCAAATTTTGAAGCTGAAGTAAA
>JBIIJF010000097.1:0-3858 GCA_044234015.1 Candidatus Babeliales bacterium | reverse complement strand
TAGAAGAGACCATGCATCACGTTAATGAGTATGTGGTACGGCTTCTTGCGGAGCGTGGAGTAATAATTAAGGCATGTTATTTCTGCCCACATTTGCCTGAAAAAGCGGCGGTACCTGCGTATGAAAAAATATGTACCTGCCGCAAGCCGTTGCCGGGAATGCTCCTTCAAGCAGCAGAAGAATACAATATAGATGTGGGCAAATCGATTATGCTCGGGGATGATGTGCGCGACTTGCAAGCTGGGCGTGCTGCAGGCTGTGAGCAGGTTGTTGATGTTGCTGATGTGTTAAAAATTACTTCTTAGTTAGACCATTTCCCACTCAGCGTCCCCTTCTTTGGTCTTTGGCCGAGATGGTAGTAGTGCAGGGTTCTCGTCTTCTTCTGGAAGCGAAACGGAAGAATATGCACGTGTTTCTCTGCGTTCTCCTGGGCCAGAGAGCGTGAAAATGGAAGCTAAGGTGAATTCATGAAAGAAGGCATGCGCTGTTTCAAACGAGCCAAACATAGCAACAGCTTTTGCTTGTAGATGAATGTACTGTTTGTTTAAATCAGGGGTTGCACTTAGAAAATCTGCAAAGCTTTTTTGCTCTTCTGTAGAAGGCGTTTTAAATAGTACGCTTCCCGTTGGCTTGATAAATGGTGATGCTGGACTGGCTATCGTACTGTGCCTCACCGAAGCAACCCAGAAGGGGTCGTGATGGGCCATTTTTTCAGTGGTCCATTCTGCTTGATATATTTTTGAACCCCACGATTGTTGAATATTGCTAAGTGTTTTTTGAAAGAGATTGCTAGCTAAGTCACTGGGCATAGCTCCTGTGACAGCTCGCCACTTAGTGGCAAGGCGATCCCTGAGGTCAACAAAATGGCTATTGAGCGTGTCAATTGATTCAAGGGGTAAAGGGATTTCTGCTTGACAGTAAATGCTATTCATGTATTGCAGATAAATTTGGGCATCAATGTAAAAAAATAAAAGCTCTTTGAGTAGGATTTCCAGCAGTGCCATCCCAGCTACCGCACTAATTCTTTGTCCCTCGTGCAAAGAGCTCAGAGCGAATCGCATATCGAGGTGTAAAAGCATAGGGTGTTCGCAGGAAGTATGTAAATCAATCCAATCAGTGACTAGTTCTTGCGTTGCTATGTTGCCGTCATGTACAAGCTGAGTGAGAAGTTCTGAAAGAGCTTTGTAGTTGCGGGTTTTAAAGAGTTGATCAAATCTTAAAAAAGCTGCCCTTTTCGGCCCTGGTTTATCTGTACATGTAGTTGCTCTAGTTGCATTGGATTGCATGCACAACAAGAATAAAACGATAAAAATACGCATTGAATAAGTCCTCAATTTCAAAAATAGAGGACTTATTGTACCGTCAGTTGCTAAGGAAAAATAGAATTCGTTTCGAATATTTTAATGATTGTGTACTACGCGGCAGGAGCCGCTGCTTCTGATTAGTCTTTCAACAAGAAAGATCGTGCTTGTGGGCCAATCAATTTATGGAAGATCTTAATTAGAATATCCGTTTCAATTACAGGTTCCTCTTCACTTGGAATACCCAGGGCATTTCGAAGCAGCGATTCAATTACAGAATCCTTTTTAATTGGAGTATGCAGGTCAATGTGAAGCAGCAATTCTTTAGTGGCATCATCGATAAAAGTGACTAGACCATTAATTTCGTTAATGGTTAGTTTAAGATTAGCGAGTATATTTTGGGGACTATGATTGTTAAGATAATATCTTTCAATAAAAGCACACAGCTGTAGAGCAAGAGTTGCTAAGTTCTTTTGCGGCTCTTCTTCGGGGTGCGTGTGTCTTTCCAATAATATTTTGCAGAGTATTGCTGTTAGATATTCTGCTGGCTGAGATTCTGGAGAGATCGTTGCACCGTTGCTTTGTATTGGTTGCAATTTAATATCACCGTACCGTATATCTGCCGCAAAAATATGATCCGGAGAGGCTAGCATTAAAATGGTAACCAAAAAATTAAAAATATGTTTTATCATTATTTCCCCTGGTGTCAATTTTTTTACTGTGCGTGGTTTTCAACTACCTGTTGAAACATTGCAGCGCTTAAAACAAAATCATTGCTGAACAGAACCTCTGTTTGCATTTGCCTAACAAGCTGACTGATTGTACGCCCAGAGGCGCCAATTAATCTTATTGCAGCTGCCTTAATTATAGCATCAGTTACATCAGGTGCACAGGTAAATTTTACCAGGCGCATAACCCCATTTTCTTTGATTGGGTGAGATTGATTGATGATATATTTATTTAAGTAGAGCTTGAGTAAGTCCATGCGCTCGGTTTCTCCTGGCAGGCCGATGGTAATTTGATCTGCGCAGCGGCTGAGGAACGCACTGTCTACGTTATCTTTGTAGTTTGTGGCCCCAATAAATTTGCAGGCACGTTGCACCTTCTCATCACTCATCAGAACGAGCAATTCTTCCAACAAAATAACGACATTCCTGTCTGGATTTTTGTTACGGTTAAACGCAATAGCATCGACTTCATCGATGAATAAAATCATGCCGTTTTCACACTCTTGGGACCATTCAATAAGTTCAATCAGAGCAGATAGTCCTTCTGGGTGTTTGACGATTTCACTACCAGAGACAATTGCGTATTCCATGCCGGTGTTGTATGCGAGCCATTTTGCAAATGCTGTTTTACCAGTTCCTGGAGGACCATCGAGAAATAGCCCAGGGAAGGGAAGGCCGCGGGCACGCAGTTGGCCTGTGCGTTCAGCGATGGGGGTAAGCTTGGTAAGAATGTCTGGGGCAAAAACAAAATGCTCACTGATTTTTGCGATTGGCTGTGGTCCTGCCCACCAGCTAGCAAGTGCTTTTTTTGCACGCTGCATAATATTGGTGCGCGATGTTTCGCGAACAAGGTCTGGAATTTTTTCAATTTTTCGTTGCAGGTAGCGGATGCCAAGCTGGCTGCCATAAACAGCGGTGCTCACACCAAGGGCCCCAAGGCCACTGTAGACAACTATGCGCTGTAAAACATCAGCATTCGTAAGGTATTGAAGCCTTTCCATTGAGCCAACATTAGCGACTGCTTGCTGTGCTGCAGCAGCTCCAGCAGCTTGTCTTACTTGTAGGTCGGCAAGCTCTTTGCCTTTGTGAATTTCTATGAAGGCATTGAACCCGGAGGTTAATATTTTATTAGCGGTCTCAATGGATGCTTTATTTTCTGCTTCGATCTGATGCAGGCCTTCTCGCGCAGTGGCTAAGCGTTGCTCCAGAAGTGCTTTTTCTGTATCAAAAGCATTCTTGCCAATTTTGTTACTGTCACGTAGGCTAGCCAACTGTACAAGCCTCTGCTCATTCGAGCTTATCTCTTTTTTGTATTCCCGAATGGCTTCTTCCGTGCGTGTCTCTAAAATGAGGTGCACATTTTCTAAGCTATCAAAAATGTTGTTGGCATGCTGTTGGAAGGCTGATGCAGGATCAGCAGTAGCTGCACTCAGTTGGTTTATTGGCAAAAACAAACAGAGAAAAAGAAGATAAATCATGATTGTTCCTCGAGCATAGGTTTAATAGTCAGGTAAGTATTGATAGCGCCCCACAGCATTACAACGCCGCTCAGGCTTGCATGCATAATGCTGGATACGATAATTTTATTTTTACACCAGCCTGTAAATGGCCTTGTAATGGCGGCACGTACAACGGTGTTTTTAGCTTCAACATTGCTACGCTTTTCTTCATCATTAAAATCCGCTGATAAGCAAAATTCCTTCCATCCTGGCTGTACGCAAGAGCGCTCGTACCAAGCAATGGTTGTGAGATTGATAATTAATAATTTTATAAATAATACGTGGGTTGTTTTGCTCCATTCTGGGAGCATTCCTAAGTAATCAAGGCAG